>NZ_JBHTST010000035.1:0-60772 GCF_042794995.1 Streptomyces sp. NPDC056503 | reverse complement strand
CCGGGGGGGGGTCCGGGCCGGGTCCACCGCCCGGGGGGCGCCGTCCGCCTGGGGCGTCCGGCGCCGCCCGGTCGGGCGGCCCCGGCCCCTTGTCGGGTCCGCGGCGACCGGTCGAGGGCCGTCCCCCCCGACCGGACTCCGGGGGGAGGGTCAGCCCTGGGCCGCGATGCGGGCCAGGCGCTGGGCCTCCGTGCGCGCGTCACGCGCGATGGTGTCCTCGTCGACGGTGAGCAGTCGGTTGTTCTCGACGATCTGCTTGCCGTTGACGAAGGAGGCCGTGACCGGGGCCGCCGCGCCGAAGACGATGGCGGTGACCGGGTCGGCGATCGAGGAGTGGCCGAGGCCGTCGATCTTCCAGAGGACGAAGTCGGCGAGCTTGCCCGCCTCCAGGGAGCCGATGTTGTCGGCGCGGCCGAGGACCTGCGCACCGCCGTAGGTGCCGAGGCGCAGGGCCTGGCGGGCGTTGAGCGCGGACTCGCGGTGGGCGCCGAGGCGGTTGATGAGCAGGGCGTTGCGCAGCTCGGTGTGGAGCTCGCCGGACTCGTTGGAGGCGGTGCCGTCGACGCCGAGGCCGACGGGGACGCCCGCCTTCAGCATGTCGGGGACGCGGGCGATGCCGGCGGCGAGGCGCGCGTTGGACGACGGGCAGTGGGCCACACCGGTCTTGGTGCGGGCGAAGGCGGCGATGTCGGAGTCGTTCATGTGGACGCAGTGCGCCATCCACACGTCCTCGCCGAGGAAGCCGGTCGACTCGAAGTAGTCGGTCGGGCCCATGCCGAAGAGCTCGTGGCAGAACTTCTCCTCCTCCACGGTCTCCGAGCCGTGGGTGTGCATGCGCACGCCGAGGCGGCGGCCGAGGGCGGCGCCCTCGCGGAGCAGCTCGGTGGAGATCGAGAAGGGGGAACAGGGGGCGACGGCGACCTGGGTCATCGAGTCGAAGGAGGCGTCGTGGAACTTCTTCACCGTCTCCTCGGTCGCGGCGAGCGCGCCCTCGGTGGTCTCGACGGCGAAGTCCGGCGGCAGGCCGCCGTCCTTCTCGCTGCGGTCCATGGAGCCGCGGGCCAGGGTGAAGCGGACGCCCATCTCGGAGGCGGCGCCGATGATGGCGCCGGAGAGGTCGCCGGAGCCCTGCGGGAAGACGTAGTGGTGGTCCATGGCGGTGGTGACGCCGCCGCGGGCCATCATGGCCAGCGAACCCTGGGCGGCGACGCGCACCATCTGCTCGTCGATGCGGGCCCAGGTCGGGTAGAGCGCCACCAGCCAGTTGAAGAGGTTGTGGTCGGTGGCGAGGCCCCGGGTGATCCACTGGTAGAAGTGGTGGTGGGTGTTGACCAGGCCCGGGGTGATCAGGTGGCCGGTGGCGTCGATCCGCCGGACCACGTTCTCCAGGTTCTCGGGGGCCTTGCCGGCACCGAGGGACTCGATCCTGTTGTCGGCGACGACGAGGTAGCCGGAGGCGTACTCGGTGTCGTTCGCGTCGACGGTGGCGATCGCCGCGTTCTCGATGACGATGCGCTGGGTTGCCGAAGGTGCTGCCATGGCGGTGCTTCCTTCATTCCTCTTGGGTGGGGTGGGCACGGCAGGACCCTAGGAGGATTTGAGTGCCGGGGCCGTGTGACGGCTCCGGGTGCCGAGATGGTGGAAGAACAGGTTCAGCAGGACGGCGACGAGCGCGCCCGCGCTGATGCCGGAGCCGAGCACGGTCTGCGCCCAGGCGGGGAACCCGGCGTAGAAGGTGGGCGCGGCGAGCGGGATGATGCCCGCGCCGAGCGCGACGGCCACCAGGATGATGTTGGAGCTGTCGTCGAGTCCGGCCTCGGAGAGGGTCCGGATGCCGCTGACCGCGATGGAACCGAAGAGCACGATGCCGGCGCCGCCGAGGACGGGCATCGGGACCATGGAGACGACGGCGCCGAGGACCGGGAAGGCGCCGAGCACCAGCAGGGCTCCGCCGGCGACGGCGACCACGTAGCGGGAGCGGACCCGGGTGAGCGAGACGACGCCGACGTTCTGCGCGAAGGCGGAGGTCGGGAAGCCGCCGAAGACCGGGCCGAGCAGGGTGGCGACGCCGTCGGTGCGCAGCCCCCGGGTGATGGTCTTCCCGTCGCTGGGGCGCTCGCAGATCTCGCCGAGGGCGAGCATGCCGGCGCTGGACTCGGTCATGAGGACCAGCATCACGATGCACAGGGAGAGGATCGCGGCGGGCTGGAACTCGGGGGCGCCGAAGGCGAAGGGGGCGGGCAGCGCCGCGACGGGCGCCTCGCGCAGGGCGGTGAAGTCGGCCATCCCGAAGGGAATCGCGGCGAGGGTGCCGACGAACAGGCCGAGCAGCAGGGCGATCTGCTTGACGAAGCCGCGGCCGAAGCGCTGGAAGAGCAGGACGACGACCAGGGTGAAGCCGGCCAGGGCGAGGTACTTCATGGCACCGAAGTCGGCGGCGGTCTTGTCGCCGCCCTGGGCCCAGCTGACGGGCACGGGCATCAGGGTGACGCCGATCAGGGTGATGACGACGCCGGTGACGAGCGGCGGGAAGAAGCGCAGGAGCCGGCCGAAGAAGGGGCCGACGGCGAGGCAGAACACACCGGCGACCATGACCGCGCCGTAGATGGCGGGGAGCTGGTGCCCGGGGGCGCTCGTCTCGGCGATGGCCAGCATGGGGGCGATGCCCGCGGAGGAGGCGGCGTTCACGAACGGCAGCCGGTTGCCGGCGAGGTTCCGGACGCCGAGGGTCTGCAGGATGGTGGCGAGACCGGCGATCAGGAGGCTGGCGGCGATGAGCCGGGTCATCCCGGCCGCGTCCAGGCCGACGGCCTGGCCGATGATGAGCGGAGGGGTGACGACGCCGGCGTACATGGCGGCGATGTGCTGGAGTGCCGCGGGGACGAGCCGCGACGCGGGGAGTTTCTCGTCGACCGGATGGCAGGCGGCCTGGGGCGGGGCCTCGGTGGACGACGGGGTGGAACACGGGCCTTCGGCGGATGCCGGCCCCTTTGCGGGCAGTGCCATGCTGGGTTCCCTCCGGTCTGGTGCCGGTCCCCGCCCGACTGCGGGCGGGCGGGGACCGGGTCACTCAGTGCCGCTCAGAGATGTGGTGCCACTCAGAGATTGGTCATGTCGACCGGGATCAGCGCCTCGGCGCCGTCACGCAGGACCGTGGCCTCGATGAGGCCGTACATGCGGTCCGCGGCGTAGTAGACCTCGTTGTCGTTCTTCAGCCCGAAGGGCTCGAGGTCGACCAGGAAGTGGTGCTTGTTGGGGAGCGAGAAGCGCACCTCGTCGATCTCCGCGCGGTGGTTGATGATCCGCGTGGCCATCTGGTACAGCGTCTGCTGGAGGGAGTACGAGTAGGTCTCCGCGAAGGCCTCGAGCATGTGGCGCTTGGTCTGCTCGTAGGACCGCTCCCAGTTGGGCATGCGCTGGTCGTCGTCGGTCCAGTTGAACCGCCAGCGGCCGGAGACCTGGGTGGCCAGGATGCGGTCGTACGCCTCCTGGAGGGTGGTGTACTGGTCCTTGATGTAGCCCCAGAACTCCGAGTTGGTGGAGTTCATGACGACGAGGTCCTTGAGGCCGGAGATGACCTCCCACTTCTCGCCGTCGTAGGTGATCTGGGTGACGCGGGTCTCCTGGCCCTTGCGGGCGAAGGAGTGGTTGACCTCGTCGGAGCCGATGAACTTGGAGTTGGCGTCCGAGGAGGCGATGCGCTCCCAGGAGTACTCCTCGATCCGGATCCGGGCCTGCTTGATCGGCTCCTGGCTGGTCACGAAGTGACGGGCCAGGTGGATGCCGAACTGCTCGGCGGACTCGATGCCGTACTCCTTGGCGAACGCGAAGACGGTGTTCTTCGTCGTGTCGGTGGGGAGGCAGTGGGCGTTGGAGCCGGTGAGGTGGACGTCGCTGAGGTCGCCGGAGAGGGCGACCGAGACGTTCAGGTCCTTGATGTGGTGGGTGGCGCCGTCCCGCGTGATCTTGACGACGCGGTTCTCTGCTTTGCCGTACTGGTTCTGGCCGAGAATCGTGGGCATGTCTGCTAGCTCCCTCGGTAAACGGAGTAGCCGAACGGGTTGAGCAGCAGCGGTACGTGGTAGTGCTCGCCCGGCTTGACGGCGAACGTGATCGCCACCTCCGGGAAGAAAGCACCGTCCGGACCGCTGTCCCGATTCGCGGGGGCGTCCTGCTGCGCCTCGGCTTGCTGGTTCTGCTTGCTCAGGAAGTACGTCTCGGTCTCGAAGTCGAGGCGTACGTGGGTGGTGCCGACCGGCAGGGCCGGAAGGTCCTTGCACCGTCCGTCGGCGTCGGTGGCCGAGCCGCCGAGCGCGACCCAGGCGGCGTCGGAGCCGGCGCGGGCGGCGAGGGTGATCGCCACGCCCTCCGCGGGGCGTCCGATGCTGGTGTCCAGGATGTGGGTGGACACCGAGGCCGTGGTGTCGGTGCTCATGCGGCGCTCTCTTCCTCTACGAGACGGGTGAGCCGGATGCGGTTGATCTTGCCCAGTTCGGCGCGGACGATCTCGCGCTCCCGCTCGGGCGAGTTGCCGATCCGGTCCCGGACCGCGTCGCGCATCTGCTCGCCGGTCCTGCCGGTGGCGCAGATGAGGAAGACGTGGCCGAAACGGTCCTGGTAGGCCAGGTTCAGTTCGAGCATCTCGGCCTTGAGCTCGGCGGAGGAGCCGGCCATCCCGCTCTGCTCGCGGGTGGAGGTGGCATCCCCTTCCTTCGGACGACCGATCGGCGGGTGGCCCGCCATCGCCTCGGCCAGGTCCTCGGCGGTCAGCTCGGCCATGGCGGCGTCGCTCGCGAGGAAGAGGGCTTCGGCGGTGGTGTACGGGCGCTGGGCGAGGAGCTTGCTCCCCCACGCCGAGCTGGAGCACACCTCGTGGAGCGCGGCGAGAGCCTCGCTGTCCGCCGAGGTGTTGAACCGGGTGAGGCCCGGTGTCGTACCTGAAGTCACGGGAAGCCTCCGTGGCTGTTTTTCGCTGTGCGTCGGACGGGCTGCGGATAGCTAACGCCCTCGGCAACACCACGTCAACACTTTGTTGAAAACTCGGTGACACGGAAGCCGTCGTCCCGACATGCGGACGACGGCTTGTGGCCACTCTTGATCAACTAGGCGTTCTTGGAGGCGTTTTCCCTGTTCAGGTAGTTGTAGACGGTGAAGCGGCTGACCCCGAGGGCGCCGGCGACCGTCTCCACGCCGTGGCGCACCGAGAAGGCGCCGCGGGCCTCCAGGAGCCGTACGACCTCCTGCTTGGCCTTGCGGTCCAGTTCGGCCAGCGGCATCCCGTGCCGGCGCTCCATCGCCGCGAGGATGTGGTCCAGGGAGTCCGACAGCTGCGGCAGCCGTACGGCGAGGACGTCCTCGCCCTCCCAGGACAGCACGACGTCGTCGCCCGCGGCCTGGGCCGGTTCCAGCACTTCCGCGCCCATCGCGTCGACCAGCGGCTTCACCGCCGCCGCCAAGGGATGCTCGGTCACTTCGCGTCCTCCCCGCCCTCACCGATCACGTTGACCTGGAGCGAGACCCGGGTGGCACCGGCACCGAGCGCCTTGCGCAGCAGCTCGTCGACGGCGGTGAGGACGGCGTCGGCGCCGCCTTCCGCGGTGTTGCCGAAGGGGCCGACATCGACGGCGTCCAGTTCGGCCGACTGGATGACCTCACGGGCCACGACCGCGTGGGCCGGCGCCTCGTCGAGGTCGAACGGCTCGGTCGTGAACTCCACTCTCAAACGCACCATGCCCCCACGCTACGGGCCGTTCGGGCGGCTGGGGAGCCCGGGAGTCGACGAGGGCCCTTGACAAGCACCGCCACGGACTTGCAACATTCCGTCAGACAGAAAACGACTTCCGCAATACGGAAGGAGCGCCGCCCCTCATGGGATACACGGACCAGCGCTTCGATGTGAACCTGTCGATCCTCTTCACGGAACTCCCGCTCCTGGAGCGCCCCGCGGCCGCCGCCGCGGCCGGCTTCACCGCGGTCGAGCTGTGGTGGCCCTGGATCGACACCGCCACCCCCGAGCAGAGCGAGCTCGACGCCCTCAAGAAGGCCCTTGAGGACGCCGGCACCCAGCTGGTGGGTCTGAACTTCTACGCCGGACAGCTCCCCGGCCCGGACCGCGGCGCGGTCTCGGTCCCGGGCGAGGAGTCCGACCGCTTCCGGGCCAACATCGACATCGCCGCGGACTTCGCCGCCTCGGTCGGCTGCAAGGCGCTCAACGCGCTCTACGGCAACCGCGTCGAGGGCGTCGACCCGGAGGTCCAGGACGCCCTCGCCCTGGAGAACCTGGTCCTGGCGGCCCGCGCCGCCGACCGCGTCGGCGCGATCCTGCTGATCGAGACCCTGAACAAGCCGGAGTCGCCGCTCTACCCGCTGGTGAGCGCCCCCTCCGCGATCGAGGTCGTCGACAAGGTGAACGAGGCCACCGGGCTCGGCAACGCCAAGTTCCTCCTCGACATCTACCACCTGGCCATGAACGGCGAGGACGTCAGCGCCGTCATCGCGCGGTACGCGGACAAGACCGGCCACGTCCAGATCGCGGACAAGCCGGGCCGCGGCGCCCCGGGCACCGGCGAACTGCCGCTGGAGCAGCTGCTCGACGAGCTGAGGAAGGCCGGTTACGACGGCTGGGTCGGTCTGGAGTACAAGGCCGCCGACGCCGCCGCGTCCTTCGAATGGCTCGCCGCAGAGGCCCGCCCGGCCCGCTGACGCAGGCCCCCTCCCCGTACGACCTTGTTTTGAGAGGCACCCTCATGAGCAGCAACCTTCCCAAGATCGCGTGGATCGGCCTCGGCATCATGGGCTCCCCCATGTCCGAGAACCTGATCAAGGCCGGCTACTCCGTCACCGGCTTCACCCTGGAGCAGGACAAGCTGGAGCGCCTGGCGGCCGCCGGCGGCACCGTGGCCGGCTCGATCGCCGAGGCCGTCAAGGACGCCGACGTGATCATCACGATGGTGCCCGCCTCCCCGCAGGTCGAGGCGATCTCCTACGGCCCCGAGGGCATCCTGGAGAACGCCCGGCAGGGCGCGCTGATCATCGACATGTCGTCGATCACCCCGCAGACCTCCGTCGACCTGGCCAAGAACGCCAAGGAGAAGGGCATCCGCGTCATCGACGCGCCCGTCTCCGGCGGCGAGGCCGGCGCCATCGAGGCCGTGCTCTCCATCATGGTCGGCGGCGAGCAGGCCGACTTCGACGAGGCCCTCCCGATCCTGGAGGCGCTCGGCAAGGTCATCGTGCTCTGCGGCCCGCACGGCTCCGGCCAGACGGTCAAGGCGGCCAACCAGCTCATCGTCGCCGTGAACATCCAGGCGTGCGCCGAGGCCGTGGTCTTCCTGGAGAAGTCCGGCGTGAACCTCCAGGCCGCCCTCGACGTCCTCAACGGCGGTCTGGCCGGCTCGACCGTGCTGACCCGCAAGAAGGACAACTTCCTGAACCGGGACTTCAAGCCCGGCTTCCGGATCGACCTGCACCACAAGGACATGGGCATCGTGACCGACGCCGCCCGCAACGTCGGCGCGGCCCTCCCGGTCGGCGCCGTGGTCGCCCAGCTCGTCGCCTCGCTGCGCGCGCAGGGTGACGGCGGCCTGGACCACTCGGCCCTGCTCCGCGCCGTCGAGCGTCTCTCCGGCGCGCAGGTCTGACCTGCCGCCCCGCCTCGGCGGGGCCCCAGATTTCCGGTCGGCGGCGGTGCTGACACCTGTCCTGTCGCGCCCAGGCGCCGCCGCCGACCGGAACACCACACCTCAATTTCAACAAACTGTTGACGCCGCGTTCTGAGCGAACCTACGCTCCACGGCATCGTCAGCAGCATCTTGTAGGGAAAGGCCACCATGTCGAAGCGCGTGCTTACGACCGAGTCCGGCGCCCCCGTCGCCGACAACCAGAACTCCGCCACCGCCGGCGTCGGTGGCCCCCTCCTCCTCCAGGACCAGCACCTGCTGGAGAAGCTCGCGCGCTTCAACCGTGAGCGGATCCCGGAGCGCGTGGTGCACGCCCGCGGCTCCGGCGCGTACGGCTACTTCGAGGTGACCGACGACGTCACCGGCTTCACGAAGGCCGACTTCCTCTCCGAGGTGGGCAGGAAGACGGAGCTCTTCATCCGCTTCTCCACCGTGGCCGACTCGCTCGGCGGCGCGGACGCGGTCCGCGACCCGCGCGGCTTCGCGGTGAAGTTCTACACCGAAGAGGGCAACTACGACCTCGTCGGCAACAACACCCCGGTGTTCTTCATCAAGGACCCGATCAAGTTCCCCGACTTCATCCACTCCCAGAAGCGCGACCCCTTCACGGGCAAGCAGGAGGCGGACAACGTCTGGGACTTCTGGGCCCACGCCCCCGAGGCCACCCACCAGATCACCTGGCTCATGGGCGACCGCGGCATCCCGGCCTCGTACCGTCACATGAACGGCTACGGCTCGCACACCTACCAGTGGACCAACGAGGCGGGCGAGGCCTTCTTCGTCAAGTACCACTTCAAGACGAACCAGGGCATCCGCTCCCTCGCCGCCGACCAGGCCGCCGAGCTCGTCGGCAAGGACGCCAACTCGCACCAGACGGACCTGCTCCAGGCCATCGAGCGCGGCGTGAACCCGTCCTGGACCCTCTACGTGCAGGTCATGCCGGCCGCCGAGGCCGCGGACTACCGCTTCAACCCCTTCGACCTCACCAAGGTGTGGCCGCACAGCGACTACCCGCTCCAGCGCGTGGGCCGCATGGTCCTCGACCGCAACCCGGACAACGTCTTCGCCGAGGTCGAGCAGGCCGCGTTCTCCCCGAACAACTTCGTGCCGGGCATCGGTCCCTCGCCGGACAAGATGCTCCAGGGCCGCCTCTTCGCCTACGCGGACGCCCACCGCTACCGCCTCGGCGTCAACCACACCCAGCTCCCGGTGAACGCCCCCAAGGCGACCGTCGCCGAGAACTACGGCCGTGACGGCGCCATGGCCACCCGCAACGGCTCGCGGTACGACAAGAACTACGAGCCCAACTCCCACCAGGGCCCGGCCCAGACCGACACGCCGCTCTCCGCGCCGCTCGCGATCCACGGCTGGACCGGTACCCACGCCGCCCCGCAGCACACCAAGGACGACGACTTCTTCCAGGCCGGCGAGCTGTACCGCCTGATGTCGGAGGAGGAGAAGAGCCGTCTGATCGCCAACATCGCCGGCGGTCTCTCCCAGGTGTCCCGCGAGGACGTCATCGAGAAGAACCTCGCCCACTTCGCCGCGGCCGACGCCGAGTACGGCAAGCGCGTCGAGGAGGCGGTCCGCGCCCTGCGCGAGGACTGACCCTCCCGGATCCCACACGGATCCCCAGACCGCGTACGACATCTGACGGGAGGTCAATGTCGTACGCCGTCCGGAACACCGGCCCGGATGAGGGGTGGCCGGTGTTCATGGACAGCGTGAGACCGCGGCGGCTGCGAGCCAGTGCGGTGGCCAGGACGCCCGGCCCCCCTTCCAGACCTGAAGGAAGGGACCGGCCGAAGCGTCCGTCGCAGCCGCCGCGGTCCCCACGCCCTCTCCCCCGAGGGATCCCCCGGACGAAGGGGGACACAGACTCCGCCCGGCGCCGCGAACGTCCTGTCGCGCCAGCCTCGTGTCGCCGGGCGGTCACCAGACGAGAGCGCGGAACCAGGTTTACGGTCCCTGGTTCCGCGCTCTTCCCTGTCCCGGCACTCCCCCGGCACCGCATCGTTTCTGCGGTGAAGATCCGCACCCGCTCGGCGGAGCGCACCGCGATTCGCCTCCCGTGCGCCCCTGCCGCGGCGCTATCCAGCCGTACGTGATCAAGAACCTGATGCGCGGGCTCGTCCCGCTCGCCCTCGTCCTGTCCCCGCTCGCCGCCCCCGTCCCGGCCGCCTCCGCCGGCGTCCAGCTCTTCCCCGACGCGCTCGCCGAACTCACCGAGGCCGCCGAGGACCCGGCGGGATACGAGGAGGCGGCCTTCCCGCACTGGGACGAGGGCCTCGACGCGGCCGACGGCTGCGACACCCGCGCCGAGGTGCTCCTCGCGGAGGCCGTCGAGGCGCCCGCGACCGGCACCGGCTGCGCGCTCACGGGCGGCCGGTGGACCTCGTACTACGACGGGCAGACCGTCACCGACCCGGCCCTCCTCCACGTCGACCACCTCGTGCCTCCGGCGGAGGCGTGGGCCTCGGGGGCGTCCGGCTGGACGGCGGCGCGGCGGGCCGCGTACGCGAACGACCAGGGGGCGGCGGCGACGCTGGTCGCCGTGACCGCCCGCAGCCGGGCGGCCAAGGCGGGCCAGGACCCGGCCGGATGGGTGCCGGACGGCAACACCGCCTACTGCCGTTACGTCGGCGAGTGGGTCGGCACCAAGCTGCGCTGGGGGCTGTCCGTCGACAAGGAGGAGATGGAGGCGCTCAAGCTGTTCGCCGACGGGCCGTGCGAGGAGACGGTCGTGCTGCGCTCGACAGCCCCGCGGTGAGCACGGCGGTGACGGCGAGCGAGGCCACCGCGAGGAGGGCCATCGCGGTCGCCGGCGAGGTCAGCTGGGCGAGACCGCCCGCCAGGGCCGCGGCGATGCCCTGGCAGGCGAGCATCCCGGAGCCGTGCAGGCCCAGCGCGTGCCCGCTCGACTCCTCCGGGACGAGCGCGAGCAGCCGCTCCTGGTACAGCAGGCTCGCGCCGTAGCCGACGGCGGAGACCGCGACCGCCGCGCCCGCCACCGCCTGGTGCGGCCCCGTGCCGAACGCGAAGAGCGCGTACGGGGCCGCCAGCAGGAACTGGAGGGGCGCGGCGAGCCGTCCGCGCAGCCGCGCCGGCACGAACCGCCCGACGACCGTGTCCCCGGCGAGCATGCCGACGGCGGCACAGGCGAAGAGCAGGCCGGCGCGGTCGGGGTCGTACGCCACGAAGAGCGCCTCGCAGCCGACGATCAGCCCGTTGGGCACCCAGAGCGCGAGGTAGAGCAGCCGGCGATGGCGGTCGGCGAGCAGCAGGCCGTTGGTCCGCCAGGTCTCGGCGGCCGAGGGACGGCCGGTGGCCCGGGGCGGGCGGGCGGTGAGGCCGAAGCGGTAGAGCAGGGCGGCGAGCAGGTAGAGGGCGGCGCCGGCGAGGAGGGTGCCGCGCGGGGAGAGCACGGTGAGCAGCACCCCGCCGGCGGCGAACCCGGCGATCTGCCAGACGCCGACGGCCATGTTCATCACCGCCCGCCCGATCAGGTACCGCTCGCGGGGCAGCACCTCGCCGAGCAGCCCGAGCCGCACGCCCCCGCCGAGCGAGCCGACGACGCCGAGCACGGCGAGCACCCCGAAGGCGGCGCCGAGCGGCAGCCCGGGCACGGCCTGCGCGGCCGTCCCCGCCGCGAAGACGACGGCGACGATGGTGAGCGCGGCACGGGGTGCCAGCCGGTCGGCGGCGGAGAGGAGCGTGGTGGCACCGAGCAGTTGCGCGAGCGAGGGCCCGAACATCGCGAGCGCGCTCAGCAGCGGCGACGCGGTCGCCCGGAACACGAGCGTGGCGATCCCGAGACCGGCGACGGTCTGCCCGGCGACCTGCGCGGAGCCGGCGAGGAAGAGCGGCGTGAACTCGGGGGTGCGGAGGAGGTCGCGGTAGCGGGGTACGGCGGAGGCCCCGTGCAGGGGCGGGGAAAGGGGCATGCCGGGATTCTGGGGAGCCCGGACGGCCGCCGGTATTGTTTCGCGGGTCCGCGAAACCTCCCCGCGGGGTGGGGCGCGCGACGGGGCTGGGCGCGGGACGGGGCGTGCGTGGGACGGGGCGTGCGGTACGGCTGAACGTGCGGTGCGGCGAGTGCGACGGGGAGGCGGGGCGGGGATGGGGTGGTGGCGGATCGGGGCGGACGCGCTCGCGAGCAGCAGGTTCGTGGTGTCGCCGCTGACCGAGTCCGTCGCCGCGCTGAAGGCGCTGCACGCGGGCCGGGCGGGGCATCCGGGCGAGCGGGCGTGGCTGGCGGACCGGCTGCCCGCGTACCGCGCGCGGATCGCGGCCGAGCCGCTGGACGGGCTGCTGGTCCGGGCGGCGATCAGCCCCACCTGGCTGGCGGACTTCCTCACCCCGACCCCGACCGGAGAGGGCGAGCGGCCCTTCGAGGAGGAGGTGGCGGTGGTCCGGGCGACCGGACGGGACACGGCCCTGGCCGACCTCGCGGTGTCGGTCGGCGGGCCCGTCCCGGAGCCGCTCCGCTCCGCGCGGGATCTGCCGGAGCGGCTCGCGGAGCTGCTGACGTGGGTGTGGCGGGAGACGGTGCTGCCCGAGTGGCCGCGTCGGCGGCGGGTGCTGGAGGCCGATGTGACGGCCAGGACCGCGCGCATGGCGCGGGACGGCTGGGGGGCCGCGCTGGACGAGCTGTGCCCGGGGAAGACCCGATGGCTGGGGAACGGCCGGCTCCAGGTCAACGCCCGTGACTATCCTCCGCGTTCGGTAGAGGGCGGCCGGTTGCTCCTCGTGCCGGTGACGCCCGCGACGGGCTGGGTGTCGTGGGACGCGTCCAGGGAGGGGGACGAGCGGTACGCGATCGTCTACCCCTGCGCGGGAGTTCTGGCGGACGGGGCGGGGCCCGCGGTGCCGGAGGCGCTCGGGGCGCTGCTCGGGACGGCCCGGGCGGGGATCCTGCTGCGGCTCGAAAAGCCCCTGTCGACCAGCCAGTTGGTGGCCCTGACGGGGCAGGGCCTCGGTTCGGTGGGACGGCACCTGAAGGTGCTGCGCGACGCCGGTCTCGTGCGGCGCGGGCGGGCCGGCCGGTCGGTGCTGTACGACTGGACGGACGCCGGGGCCGTCCTCGTACGGGCACAGCGGGGGCGCGTGTCCTAGCCGTATTGCCTGTTTCGGATCCTGCCGGGCTCGCGTCGCGAGCCCGGGAGGGGCGGGAGGGGCGGGAGGGGCGGGCTAGAAGCCGGCCCAGGCGCGGAGGTGTTCGCCGAGGACGACGTCGTGCGGGAGGGTCGCGAGGGCGGCTCCGTCGGCGGGGACGCCGTGCCGGGCCAGGCGGGCGGCGAGGGCGGTCCAGTGGGCGGCGGCGGCCTGCTCCCGGGTCTCGTCCCCGAAGGGTTCGTCGGGACCGACGACCGTGCGGGCGTCGTCCTCGACGGACTCCACCGTGAGGTGGTCCCGGATGGAGCCGTCGCCCAGGACGCTCGCGGCCCAGCCCCGGTCGTCGAGGAGGACCAGGGAGCGGCCGTCGGAGAGTTCGGCCTCCAGGCGGGCGGACACCGACATCTGCCGGTCGAAGGTGTGGGCCTCGTCCAGCTCGACGTGGGTGACCAGGCGGGTCACGGCCGGGGGCGTGGTGGTCATGGCGGGGCTCCTCACCCGGGTGGGGACCCAGCCTAACGACGAGCCCGCCCGCCCCGTCACGTGGACGACGGGTGCGGGCGGGTGCGGGTGGGCCCGGACGGGCCCGGCGGTCAGACCGCGAGCGGCTTGATCGCCGTCGGCGCGTGGCCGGGCTCGGTGGCCAGGTCCTCGAACTCGGTGACGTCGCTCATGTCGACGGTCTTGCTCATCGCGATGTTGGTGATGCGCTCCAGGATCGCCTCGACGACGACCGGGACCTGGAACTCGACGGCCAGCTTCTTGGCCTCCTCCAGCGCCTCGCCCAGCTTCTCCGGGTCGGTGACGCGGATCGCCTTGACGCCGAGGCCCTCGGCGACCTTGACGTGGTCGACGCCGTAGACGCCGATCTCGGGGGTGTTGATGTTCTCGAACTCGAGGTTGACCTCGAAGTTGATGCCGAGGCCGCCCTGCGCCTGCCGGATGAGGCCGAGGTAGGCGTTGTTCACGAGGACGTGGACGTAGGGGACCTTGTGCTGGGCGGCGACCGCCAGCTCCTCGATCATGAACTGGAAGTCGTAGTCGCCGGAGAGCGCGACGACCGGGGTCTCCGGGTCGGCGGTGGCGGCGCCGATGGCGGCCGGGATGGTCCAGCCGAGCGGGCCGGCCTGGCCGCAGTTGATCCAGTGGCGCGGCTTGTAGACGTGCAGGAACTGCGCGGCGGCGATCTGGGAGAGGCCGATGGTGGTGACGTACCGGGTCTCCGGGCCGAAGGCCTTGTTCATCTCCTCGTAGACGCGCTGCGGCTTGATCGGCACGTTGTCGAAGTGCGTGCGGCGCTGGAGGGTGGCCTTGCGCTCCTGCGCGGAGGCGGCCCAGGCGGTGAAGTCGGGGAGCTTGCCCTCGGCCTTCCACTCCTTGGCGATGGCGACGAAGAGCTCCAGGGCGGCCTTGGCGTCGGAGGCGACGCCGTAGTCCGGGGCGAAGATCTTGCCGAGCTGGGTGGGCTCGATGTCGACGTGGACGAACTTGCGGCCGGCCGTGTAGGCGTCGAGGTTGTAGCCGGTGTGGCGGTTGGCCCAGCGGTTGCCGATGCCGATGACGACGTCGGACTCCAGGAAGGTCGCGTTGCCGTAGCGGTGCGCGGTCTGGACGCCGACCATGCCGGCGGCGAGCTCGTGGTCGTCCGGGATGGTGCCCCAGCCCATGAGGGTGGAGATGACCGGGATGTTCGTCAGCTCGGCGAACTCGACGAGGAGGTCGGTGGCGTCGGCGTTGATGATGCCGCCGCCGGCGACGATCAGCGGGCGCTCGGCCTCCAGGAGGAAGGAGAGCGCCTTCTCGGCCTGGGCGCGGGTGGCCGCCGGCTTGTAGACCGGCAGCGGCTCGTAGGTCTCGGGGTCGAACTCGATCTCGGTGAGCTGGACGTCGATCGGCAGGTCGATGAGGACCGGGCCGGGACGGCCGGAGCGCATCAGGTGGAAGGCCTGCTGGAAGACGCCGGGGACCTGCGCGGCCTCCAGGACCGTGGTGGCGGCCTTGGTGACGGGCTTGGCGATCGAGGCGATGTCGACGGCCTGGAAGTCCTCCTTGTGGAGCTTCGAGACCGGGGCCTGGCCGGTGATGCACAGGATCGGGATCGAGTCGGCGATCGCCGAGTACAGGCCGGTGATCATGTCGGTGCCGGCGGGGCCGGAGGTGCCGATGCAGACACCGATGTTGCCGGCCTTGGCGCGGGTGTAGCCCTCCGCCATGTGGGAGGCGCCCTCGACGTGGCGGGCCAGCGTGTGGCCGATGCCGCCGACGTTCTTGAGCTCGCGGTAGAAGGGGTTGATCGCCGCGCCGGGCACGCCGAACGCGTTGGTGACGCCTTCGCGCTTGAGGATCTCAACGGCCGCTGCGGCGGCGGTCATACGAGGCATGGGAGTGCTCCTGCTCGGCCGGTCGGTCGCAGGTTCCGGGCGGGCCGCCCGTTCCTGTTTCCGTAATGCGGAAGAACTGTTCTGCTATACGGAAGCAATGTAGGTGGGGGTCGGGGAGCCGTCAAGGGAGCGCCCATCAGACGGGCACCGCCAGGACACCGCCGAGGCCCCCTCCGGGCACCGGACGGGCGTCGGCCGGGGCACCGGACGGGCGTAGGACAGGCGTCGGCCCAGGCACCGGACGGGTACCGAAAGGCCTCCCGCAATGGCCGAAGTCGCACCCCCGCGCGGCCGGATTGGTGGACGATGGACGAACGGGAAGAGGGGGTCGGGTGTGGGTGAGTCGGTATCGGTGCGCTGCCCTGAGTGCCTGCGCAGCCATGCGTACGCGGCACCCGTCTTCCCCTGCGCCTGCGGGACCCCCGTCGCCGCCCCGGTGATCCCGGACGCGACCGCCGAACCCATCCGGCACCGGACCTGGCT
This sequence comes from Streptomyces sp. NPDC056503, assembly GCF_042794995.1. NCBI lineage: Bacteria > Bacillati > Actinomycetota > Actinomycetes > Kitasatosporales > Streptomycetaceae > Streptomyces > Streptomyces sp. NPDC056503. Next base: position 45,114 of record NZ_JBHTST010000035.1, on the reverse strand, counting down.
GGACGCGTGGGTGACCGTCCGCTGCGGCGCCTGCGGCCGCGAGGGCGAGTGGCCCCACCCGGAGCTGGGCTGCGCCTGCGGGGCGGTGCTGAGGATCCCGGTGGCACCGGTCTCCGACCAGGTCGGGGCGGGGACCGCGGTCCCCGGACCGGAGCGGCCGGACCCCGGGGAGGGGTACGGTTCCGAGGCCCCTGATCCCCTGCCGTACGGGCCGGACGGCTCCGCGGGCCCCGGTCCCCTGCCGTACGGGCCGGACGACTCCGAGGCCCCTGGTCCCCTGCCGTACGCGGGCCCCGGGCCCGCCTCCGAAGGCCCCGACCCGTTCGCCGTCCCGGACGGCGGGGCCCCGGACGCCGCCGGCGCCGCGCCCGCATCGGACTGGTTCGGGGCCCCTCCCCGGTCCTTCGCCGAGCGCTACCCCGCGCACATCCCGCCGCCGCCGACCACGCCGACGCCCTCCCCGGGGCGGGGCGCGTACCGGCCGGTGACGATCAGGACGGCGCGGGACGCGGTCGCCGCGGCGGCGACGTACCTGAACTGGCTCGGCTTCCGGGAGATCGTGCAGCCGGAGGACCGCCACTCCCCCGGCGTGGACCTGCGCGGACCCGGGCTCGTCGCCCAGGTCGACCCCAGCACCCGGCCGGCCGGACTGCGGGCCGTGGAGTGCCTCTGGCTGAACGGCCTCAGCGCCTCCGCCGTGAGCATCTTCTTCTCGCTCGCCGGCTACACCCCCGAGGCCCGGTCCCGCGCCGCCGAGATAGGGCTGCCGCTCTTCGTCCTCGACCTCACCGGCACCCCGCAGCCCGTGAACAACGCGGCCGACGAACTGACGTCCGGCGGCGCCATCTGATCCGCACCGGGCCGATCGGGGATACGGATCCGGCCATCCACGCGTGATGATCACGCTCCTCCGGGCAGAACCATCCTGGGGGTGGACGGCATGGGGACGGGGACGTGGTGGTTCGTGGCGGCGGTCTGCGCCGCCTGGGCCGAGGTGCTGGCCGCGGCGGTACTGCTGCGCGGCAGGGGCGGAAGCGGTGGTCCCGGCGCCACCGGCGCGGTGCCCGGTCCCGAGGCACTGGCGCTGCTGCGCGGCGGGCGACGGGCCGCGGTGACGGTCGCGCTGGTCGCGCTGCACCAGCGCGGGGCGGTCGCGGCGGGACGCAAACACACGGTTCGGGCCAACGGCGGGCCGGGGCGGACCCGGGACCCGGTCCAGCTCGGCGTCCACCGCTCGCTGCGCAACGCCCTCGCCGTGCCCGCGCTCGCCCTGCGCCCCGAGGCGCGCCGGGCGGTGGACGGTCTCCGCGCCGAGCTGGGACGGGCGGGGCTGGTGCGACCGCCGGGACGGCGGCGCGCGGCCCGGCTGCTGCTCGCGGCGGCGCCGGCCACGCTCGCGGCCGGACTGCTCACGGGCGTCGGCGGGCCGGACGGGCCCGGGACCGCCCTCGCGCTCGCCGCCGGGGTGCCGGTCCTCCTCGCCGTGCTCGCGCTGCTGCGGCTGCCGCCGGCCACCCGGGCCGCCCGGCGGCTGCTCGCCGAGCTCCGGGAGCGGCACCCGCTGCCGGAGCACCGGCGGGAGGTGACGGACGGACGGCTGGTCCAGCTGTACGTGGCGCTCTACGGCGACCCGGCGCTCGCCCTGTTCCTGCCGCGCTTCTCCCGGGACGGGGGGCTGCTCGGCCACCGGGCCTCCGACGGGCGGTGAGACCGCGCCATACTGGCGTATGCGTATCCGAGCGGCCCTGCCGGCCGAACTCCCGCTGCTCCGGTCCATCGAGCGCGCGGCGGGCGAACCCTTCCGCGCCCTCGGGATGACGGCCGTCGCCGACGACGAACCCCTGCCACTGGACGTGCTGGAGGGGTACCGCGCGGCGGGCCGGGCCTGGGTGGCGGTCGACGGGGCCGACCGCCCCGTCGCGTACCTGATCGCGGACGCGGTCGACGGCGCCGCCCACATCGAGCAGGTCTCCGTCCACCCGGGGGCGGCCCGCCGGGGCGTGGGCCGGGCGCTGATCGAGCACCTGGCGCGGGCCGCCCGGGAGGAGGGCCTGACGGCCCTCACCCTGACGACCTTCGCCGAGGTGCCCTGGAACGCCCCGTACTACGCCCGCCTCGGATTCCGTCCGCTCGCCGACACCGACCCCGCCCTGACCGAGGGGCTGCGGGCGATCAGCCGTGCCGAGGCCGCCCACGGCCTGACGGCCTGGCCGCGCGTCTGCATGCGCCGTGAGCTGACCGGGGACTCCGTCTAGTGCTGTGACCGCGAAGGTTCACCGGGTCGCGACGCCCGGCACGGCACCTCGCCGCGTTGTCGGACCACGCAGGTACGTCCCGTACGAGTCGTGGCCCTCCGCCTTGCGATGCACCGCACCGGACGCCGCGACCCGGCAAACCTTTGCGGCCACAGCACTAGGAGCCGTACCGCTCCCTCAGCTCCACCTTGCGGACCTTGCCGCTGACCGTCATCGGGAACTCGGCGAGGATCTCGACGCGGCGCGGGACCTTGTAGTGGGCGAGGCGGTCGCGGCAGAAGGCGGCGAGTTCGTCGAGGGTGGGCGGGTCGGCCGGGTCGCGCGGGATCACGCAGGCGAGGATCTCCTCGCCGTACCGCTCGTCGGGGACGCCGACGACCTGCACGTCGGCGATCTTGGGATGGCCATAGAGGAACTCCTCGATCTCGCGCGGGTAGATGTTCTCGCCACCGCGGATGATCATGTCCTTGATGCGGCCGACGATCTGGACGTAGCCGTCCTCGCGCAGCACCGCGAGGTCGCCGGTGTGCATCCAGCGGCCGGCGTCGACGACCTCCGCGGTCTTCGCCGGCTCGTCCCAGTAGCCGAGCATCACGCTGTAGCCGCGGGTGCACAGTTCACCCGCGGTGCCGCGGGGCACCGTGAGGCCGGTGGCCGGGTCGACGACCTTCACCTCGATGTGCGGCAGGGCCCGGCCGACGGTGCCGGTGCGCCGCTCCAGGTCGTCGTCCCGGCGGGTCTGGGTGGAGACCGGCGAGGTCTCCGTCATGCCGTAGCAGATCGACACCTCCGCCATGTTCATCTCGGTGACGACCCGCTTCATCACCTCCACCGGACACGGCGAACCCGCCATGATGCCGGTGCGCAGCGACGAGAGGTCGTACGTGGCGAAGTCGGGGAGGTTCAACTCCGCGATGAACATGGTCGGTACGCCGTACAGGGAGGTACAGCGCTCCTCCTGGACGGCGCGCAGGGTCGCGGCCGGGTCGAAGGACGGGGCCGGGATCACGACGCAGGCGCCGTGCGAGGTGGCGGCCAGATTGCCCATCACCATGCCGAAGCAGTGGTAGAAGGGCACCGGGACGCAGATCCGGTCCTCCTCGGTGTAGGCGATCATCTCCCCCACGAAGTAGCCGTTGTTGAGGATGTTGTGGTGGGAGAGGGTGGCCCCCTTCGGGAAGCCGGTGGTGCCCGAGGTGTACTGGATGTTGACCGGCTCGTCGGCGGAGAGCGGTTCGGGCACGAGGCCGCCGGACGAGCGGGCCGTGAAGGCGTCCCAGCTCGGGTCGCCGAAGTACACCGCCTCCCGCAGCTCCGGGCACCCGCCCCGCACCTCCTCGACCATCGCCCGGTAGTCGCTGGTCTTGTGCGCGAGCGAGGCGAAGAGCAGCGAGATCCCCGACTGGCGCAGCACGAAAGCGAGTTCGTGGGAGCGGTAGGCCGGGTTGATGGTGACCATGACGGCTCCGACGCGGGCGGTGGCGTACTGGACGAGGACCCACTCGGCGCGGTTCACCGCCCAGATCCCGACCCGGTCGCCCTTGCGGACGCCGCTGCCGAGCAGCGCGCCCGCGATCCGGTCGACGTCGGCGCCGAACTCGGCGTAGGTCCAGCGGCGGCCGTCGGCGAGGTCGACCAGGGCCTCGCGGTCGGGCCAGGCGGCGACGGCCCGGTCGAGGTCGGCTCCGATGGTGTCGCCGAGCAGCGGGGTGTCCGCCACCCCGTGCGCGTACGAGAGCTCCGTGGCGGTCATGCCAGGTCCCTTCGGTGGACTCCGGGCCCCCAAAGGGCCCTTCGGCGGTGTGCACCGAGTATCGCCCGGACCGCCGGGAACCGCACCGGTTCCCGGCGGCGGTTCAGGGCGTGGTCAGCAGGCCCGCCAGCGCCTTCCGGTCCGTCTTGCCGTTCGGCGTGACCGGCAGCTCGTCCACCAGCCGGACGGCCTTGGGGATCATGTACGCGGGCAGCGAGTCGCGGCAGAAGGAGCGCAGCGCCCGCTCCTGGACCTCCGCGCCGCGCGCCGCGACCGCGAAGACGCCGAGCGCGTACTCCCCTTCGGCCCCGTCGGGGACGACGACGGCCGCCGCCGCGGCGACGCCGGGGAACTCGAGGATCCTGCGCTCGACCTCGCCGAGCTCCACCCGGTTGCCCCGGATCTGGACCTGGTCGTCGGCCCGGCCGGCGAAGTAGAGGTCGCCCGCCTCGCCCCGGTAGGCGAGGTCGCCGGTGCGGAAGACGATCTGCCCCGAGCGGGGTTCGAGCGGGTCGGCCACGAGGACGGCGGCGGTCGCCACCGGGTCGTCCCAGTAGCCGGTGAAGAGGGCGGGGCTGCGGAGGTAGATCTCGCCGACCTCGCCGGGCCGCTCGACCGGACGGCCCCACGGGTCGACGAGGAGCATCTCGGCGCCGGGGTGGGCGAAGCCGATGGACGGGTTCTCCAGGTCGTCGGGGAGGGGGCGGGGCACGTCGGTGAAGGAGCAGGCCATCGACTCGGTCGCGCCGTAGCAGTTGACGATCCGCAGGCGCGGCAGCAGGCCCTGGAGGGCGCGCAGTTCGGTCAGCGGGAAGGGCTCGCCGCAGTACAGCACGGACGTGAGCCGGTCCAGGCGGGCGAGGGCCTCGGCCTCGTGGCGCAGCGCGGAGCGCCAGATCGAGGGGACGCCGTTGACGTGCGTGACCTCCGCCGCGTCCAGCAGGCCGACGAAGCGCCGGGGGAAGCGGACCACGTCGCGCGGGACGGGCACGACGGCGGCGCCGCTGCCGAGCGCGAGGCCGATGTCGAGGAGCGAGAAGTCGAACTGGAGGGGCGAGGTGCTGGCGACCCGGTCGTCCGGGGTGATCAGGGCGTGGGCGAGCATCCCCCGGTAGAAGGAGGTGACGCCCCGGTGGCTCATCACCACCCCCTTGGGGCGGCCGGTGGTGCCCGAGGTGAAGATCATGTACGCGGTGTCGGTGCCGGTGATCTCGCGCCGCACCCGGGCGCGCGGCGGCACCGGGCGCCCGGGCTCCAGGCCGCCGGCGCCGAAGCGCGCGCTGCCGGTGCCGGGCGGTAGCCACGAGGGGGAGCCGCCGGCCGCGTGGGCGAAGAGCGCGGGCTCGGCCGTCTCCACGATGGTGCGCAGCCGCTGCTCCGGGGCCTCGGGGCTGACCGGGACGAACGGCAGGCCCAGCGACGAGCAGGCCAGGAAGAGGGCGATGGACTCGACGTCGGTGTCGGCGTGGATCAGGACGCGGTCGCCGATGCCGAGGCCGGTGGCGTCCAGGGCGCGGGCGTATTCCCGTACCTTCTGCTCCAGCCGGCGATAGGAATGGACGCGGATTCCGTCGCTTCCCAGGTGTTCGACGACGGCCGGACGTTCCGGAGTGCGTGCCGCGGCGGCCAGCAGGAGTTCGTCCATCCGCTCGACCGGTGCGTTCACCGCGAGTGCCGGCTGCATACCCGTCACGTGCTTCCACTCCCCCGCTTCGGCCGGATTCGGCCTCCAGCATCAAGGGGGCGCCGATCGGGGTCAAGTAAGGCCGGGAGAAAGTGACTCCAGTTCTCGCGGATACCCGCGGGAGCGTGTTAGGGGCTGTTAGGGGTGCGCCGCGCAATTCCCGCCGAATAGGGTCGGCGGACAATTGCCGCTGCCGCTATCGACAAGGATCGCCCCCATGTCCCCGTTGGCTCCTGGCCTCCCCGACACGGCGCGGTTCCGCGCCTACGGGCCGCACCAGATCGACCAGATCGCCCAGCGGTACGGGCTGCCCGCCGACATCGTGCGGGCGATGCGGCTGGTGTCGCTGGTGCTGCCGTTCCGGGTCAACGAGCACGTCCTGTCCGAGCTGATCGACTGGGAGCGGGTCCCCGACGACCCGATGTTCCAGCTGACGTTCCCTCAGATCGACATGCTCGCGCCGGACGACCTGCGGCGGCTCGACGAGCTTTCCGGCCCTTCGGGGAACAGGGCCGCGCTGCGCGCCGCGGTGGGCGAGATCCGCGCGTCGCTGAATCCGCATCCGTCGGCACAGCGGGAACTCAACGTCCCCACCGTGGACTCCGTGGAGATTCCGGGGATTCAGCACAAATACCGGGAGACGGTCCTCTACTTCCCCGGGCAGGGACAGACCTGTCACGCCTACTGCACCTACTGCTTCCGGTGGGCGCAATTCGTCGGCGACCCGGATCTCCGTTTCGCCGCGCCGTCCCCCGAAGGGCTCGTCGGCTATCTGCGGACCAAGCCCGACGTCAGCGACGTCCTGGTGACCGGCGGCGATCCGCTGGTGATGTCGACCGAACGGCTGCGGGCCCACATCGAGCCGCTGCTGTCCGTGCCGACGGTGCGCACGATCCGACTCGGCACCAAGTCGCCCGCCTACTGGCCGCAGCGCTTCGTGACCGACCAGGACGCCGACGAGCTGCTGCGGCTCTTCGAGCGGGTCGTGGCCTCGGGGCGGACGCTGGCCGTGATGGCGCACTTCAGCCATCCGCGCGAGCTCGCGAACGAGCCGGCGGCGCGGGCGCTGGCACGGGTCAGGGCGACGGGCGCGCTGCTGTACGGGCAGGCGCCGCTGATCGCCCGGGTCAACGACCGGGCGGCGGTCTGGGCGGAGCTGTGGCGCGCGGAGCTGTCGCACGGGGTGGTGCCGTACTACCTGTTCGTGGAGCGGGACACCGGGCCGCACGAGTACTTCAAGGTGCCGCTGGCCGAGGCGGTGCGCATCTTCCAGGCGGCGTACCGGGAGCTGCCGGGGCTGGCGCGGACGGTGCGCGGGCCGGTGATGTCGGCGACGCCGGGCAAGGTCGTGGTGGACGGGGTGGAGGAGTCGGACGGGGGTGCGGTCTTCCGGCTGCGGATGCTCCAGGCGCGGGACCCGTCGCTGGTGGGCCGCCCGTTCCACGCGGAGTTCAGCGCGGACGCGGCGTGGCTCGACGAGCTGCGGCCGGCCCCGGGGACGCCCGCCGAGTTCGGCGCGCTCCTCGGCGGACGGGTGTGACGCGCCCCGCCGGGGCGGGTCGTTCGGGAAGCGGGAAGCGGGAAGGGATGGTGGCCGTGGCAGGGTTCGAGGTCTCGCCGAACCTGGCGCTCAACCAACTGGTCGACGAGCGGCGGGCGGCGGGCGAGCGGGTCGTCCACCTGGGGTTCGGGGAGGCCCGGCTCCCGGTGTTCGCCCCGCTGGCCGAGCGGCTGGCGGCCGGTGCGCACCGCAACGCGTACGGGCCGGTGGCCGGAGGCCTCGACGTGCGCGAGGCGGTCGCCGGGTACTTCGGCCGGCGGCGGCTGCCGACCGACCCCGGGCAGGTGGTGGTCGCGCCGGGCAGCAAGCCGCTGCTGATGGCGCTCCAGCTGGCCGTGCCCGGCGACGTCCTGCTGCCGCGCCCCGCGTGGAACACCTACGCCCCGCAGGCGCGCCTCGCGGGCAAGCGGGCACACGGCGTGCCGATCCCGCCGGAGTGCGGGGGCGTGCCCGCTCCCGACGCGCTGCGCGAGACCGTGCGGGCCTGCCGGGAGGGCGGTGGGACGCCGGGGGTGGTGGTGCTGACGCTGCCGGACAACCCGACCGGCACGCTGGCCCCGCCGGAGCTGGTCCGCGAGGTGTGCGCGATCGCCCGGGCCGAGGACCTGATGATCGTCTCCGACGAGATCTACCGCGACGTGCTGCACGATCCGGCGACGCCGTTCCTGAGCCCGGCGGAGGTCGCCCCGGAGCGCACGGTGGTGACGACCGGCCTGAGCAAGAGCCTGGCGCTCGGCGGCTGGCGCGTCGGCGCGGCCCGCTTCCCCGACGGGGAGCGCGGGGCCGCGCTGCGGGACGCCGTCGTGTCGATCGCCAGCGAGGTGTGGTCGACGCTGGCGGGACCGATGCAGGAGGTCGCCGCGTACGCCTTCGGCGAGCCGCCGGAGCTGCGGGAGCATCTGGCGGCGTGCGCGCGGCTGCACGGCGCGGTGGCCCGCGCGGTGCACCGGATCGTGGTGGACGCGGGTGCCGAGTGCCGTGCGCCGGCCGGCGCCTTCTACGTCTACCCGGACTTCGAGCCGCTGCGGGCCCCGCTGGCCGGGCGCGGGGTGCACGACTCGGACTCCCTGCGGCGGTTCCTGCTCGACGAGTTCGGGATCGCGGTGCTCGCCGGGCACCTCCTGGACGACGACGGGAAGGCGCTGCGGTTCAAGGCCGCCACCAGCATGCTGTACGGCGCCACCCGCGAGGAGCAGGAGCTGGCGCTGGCCTCCGCCGACCCGGTCGCGCTGCCGCACATCGCGGCCGAACTGGCGTGGCTCCGCGAGAGCTTCGGCTCGCTGGCCTGACCGCCGCCGGATCCGTCCGGTAGGCGCCGCGCGCCCCCCGGCCCACGCGGGAGGCGCGCGGGCCGGGGCGTCGCCGCCCCCGGCCCGTCGTCGCCGTCCCCGTCGTCAGAGGGTCTCGGCCGCGAGGGCCGTCAGCCGCTCCCCCAGGTAGGCCATCGGCTTGTCGGGGCCGGTGGTGAAGTAGAAGTGGCCGCCGTCGAAGACCGCCTTCTCGAAGGGGCCGGTGGTGAAGCGGGCCCACTCGTCGGCCTCGGCCGGACTCACCTGGGGGTCGTCGTCGCCGGTCAGCGCGTACAGCGGGCAGCTCAGCGGAGGGCCGGGACGGTGGCGGTAGGTCTCGGCGGCGCGGTAGTCGCCGCGGATGACGGGCAGCACCATCCGTACGATCTCCGGGTCGTCCAGGACGCCCGCCCCCGTACCGCTCAGCCGGGCGACGTGCGCCATGACCTGGGCGTCCGTCGCCAGGTGCACCCGCTCGTCGCGGAGCGAGTCGGGGGCGCGCCGCCCCGAGGCGAACAGCGCGAGCGGCGGCTCGCCGGCCTCTTCGAGCCGCCGGGCCACCTCGTAGGCGACGGTGGCGCCCATGCTGTGGCCCAGCAGCGCGACGGGCCCTTCGAGCCGTCCGCGCAGCTCCTCGGCGATCGCGTCCGCGAGCTCCCCGATGGACTCGACGCACGGCGTCAGCCGCCGGTCCTGCCGGCCCGGGTACTGGAGGACCAGCACCCCGGCCGCGGCGGAGAGCGCCTTGGACACGGGGAAGTAGTAGGACGCCGAACCCCCGGCGTGCGGGAAGCACACCAGGCGTACGGGGGTGTCCGGCGCCGGGTGGAAGCGCCTGAGCCAGGGTCCGGTCTCCGTGCTCGCTGCTGACATGGTGGTGGGTGCTCCTTCCGTGGGGTGCCTGTCGGGACGCGTCACGCGGGGGCGGCGGCGCTCCGCGGGGCGCCGTGCCAGGCGTGCTCGGCGACGGGGCTGCGGCCGAGCAGCGGCTGCCACCAGTCGCGGTGGGCCGCGTACCAGCGGATGGTCTCCCGGACCCCGGAGTCGAAGGGGATCCGCGGCTCCCAGCCGAGTTCGCGCCGGATGCGGGAGGAGTCCAGGAGGTAGCGGCGGTCGTGTCCCGGCCGGTCGGGCACGGTCTCCTTGAGCGACTCGGGCAGGCCCAGCTCGTCGAGCACGAGGGCGGCGATCTCGTCGACGCTGGCCTCGACGCCGGTGCCGACGTGGTAGGTCTCGCCGATCCGCCCCTTGAGGAGCACGGTCTCGATGGCCTCGCAGTGGTCCTGGACGTGGATCCACTCCCGGCGGTTGGCGCTGGAGGCGTAGACGGGCAGGGCACGGCCGTCCAGGGCGCGGGTGGCGAACAGCGGGAGGACCTTCTCGGGGAACTGGTGGCTGCCGTAGTTGTTGGCGCAGTTGGTGAGGGTGACGGGCAGCCCGTACGTCTCGTGGTAGGCGCGGACCGCGTGGTCGGCGGCGGCCTTGCTGGCGTTGTAGGGAGTGCGGGGGCGGTAGGGGCTCGTCTCGGTGAACACCTCGTCGGCGTCCAGCGGGAGGTCTCCGTACACCTCGCAGGTCGAGATGTGGTGGAACCGCTCGACGCCGGCGCGACGGCAGGCGTCGAGGAGGCCCTGGGTGCCCAGCACGTTGGTGCGGAAGAACCGGGCGGGGTCCAGCACGGCGAGGCTGTTGTGGGACTCGGCGGCGAAGTTGACGACGAGTCCGACGCGGTGCTCGGCCAGCAGCCCCGTCACGAGCGCCTCGTCGCCCATGTCGCCGTGGACGAAGACGACGCGGTCGGCGACGTCCGCGAGGTTGGTGCGCGAACCGGCGTAGGTCAGCGCGTCCAGCGCCACGACGGTGTCGTCGGGGTGCCGGCGCACCCAGTGCCGGACGAAATGGGATCCGATGAATCCCGCCGCACCCGTGACAAGTATGGAGGTCATGGCACCAGGCTAGGGAGAAGGCGGTGGATTTCCAGGAGAACGGCTTCCGGTAGGGGCCCCTTAGCCGCCCCACACTTTCGGTCCGCCGCCGGTGCCGTCGCATTCCGGTTCCGGAATGCGGGAGGGCCGGCGGGATCACCGGCCCGCCGGCCCTCTTTCGCTCCCGATGGGGTCAGGCCGATCTCAGGGTGTGGCCCGCCGGGTGTTCCCTGGTCTGGCGTCCGGCGAGCTCCAGCGGGAGGTCCTCTCGTTTCTGCACGTTGAGTTTCCGGTAGACCCGGGTCAGATGCTGTTCGACGGTGCTGACCGTGATGAACAGTTTGCGGCCGATCTCCCGGTTGCTGTGGCCGTACGCGGCGAGGGTGGCGACCTTCCGTTCGGCCTCGCTGAGCGTGGTCGCCGCCTCGGGCGCGGGGGCCTCGGCGGGCGCCGGCTCGGGCTGGGGGCCCTGGGAGGCGCGGCGGAGCTGGAGGGCGGAGAGCGTCTCGGCGTTGCAGGCCTTGGCCTCCTGCGCGGCGCGGCGGGCCAGGAGCCGGGCGTCCCCCAGTTCGCCGAGGTCGTGGTGGACCTGGCTGCGGTCGGCGAGGGCGCGGGCGAGTTCGAGGTGGTCCTCGCTGCGCTCCAGGAGTTCGATGGCCTCCCCGAGGAGTTCGGCGCGCCGCTCCAGCGGGCTGACCAGCGCGAGGAGTCGTAAGGTCAGGCCCCGGGCGCGCTCGTCGCCTCGGGAACCGAGCCGTTCGAGCTGTTCGGTCAGCAGCTCCAGGGCCTTCTTGCGGCGCCCGAGCGCCAGGTGGGCCTGGGCGAGGTCGCTGCGCCAGGGCACCAGGGCGGGGAAGTCCAGGCGCCACTTGCGCATCAGGGCCGCGCAGTGCTCGAAGTCGCCGAGCGCCGCGAAGGGGCGGCCCATGGCGAGGTGGTGATGGCCCCGGGCCTGGAGGTAGCGCAGCCCGAAGGTGGTGCCGAGCATGGCGTCGGGGACGACCTGGTCGAGGAGTTCGGCGGCCTGTTCGTGGTGGCCCATGGCGGTGGCGGCGGAGATCTTGGTGGCCAGCGGGAAACCGACGAGCACGCCCCAGCTCTGGACGTGCAGCAGCCCCAGGGCCCGGTCCGCCCTGCTCTCGGCGACGGCGAGGTTGCCGCGCCGCAGGGCCATGTCGGCGGCGACCCCGCCGAGTACGGCCCGCCAGGTGGTGGCCCCCTGCCGGGCGGCCTCCGCCTCCAGGAAGTCGCACCAGTGGACGGCGCGCTTCTGCTGGCCGGCGTGGTCCAGGAGCAGGATGACGGTGGCTCCGGCCTCGGGCAGCATCGTGGCGAGGCGGCCCTGGAGGATGTGTTCGGCGGCGCCGACCAGGTCGTCGGTGGCGCCCTTGGCCAGCAGCGCGAAGAGGCTGGCGGGCATCGCCGACGTCCGGTGCTCGGCCGTGTGGCCGGCGGTCCGGCCGCCCTGCCCCCGGGTCAGGCCGTAGATCCAGTCGTGGGCGAGCCAGAGTTCGGACAGCTCCCGGACGTCGCCGGACTCGGACTGGGCCGTCATCCGCTCCAGCTGGGCGGTGGCGCCCGAGCTGCCGTTCCACAGCATCTGCCGTATGACGGGGAGGGCGTCCTGCCGGGGCAGCCGCGACTCCGCCAGGGCCTCCTGGAGCGGGGTGAAGTAGCGGGCCGCCGCCGACGGGTTGACCCACCAGCCGACCTGGGCCAGCAGGGCCTGGAAGTGCAGCCGCTCGGACTCGTCGTCGCTCTCGCGCAGGGCCAGCTCCAGACAGCTGACCGCGAGGTCCGGGTCGTTGCCGACGAGGGCCTGGCGGGCGGCGCGGCACAGCAGTGGCCGGCCCCAGAGCCGCTGGACCGTGCCGGCCCGCACGAGGTGCCGCGCGATCTCGGTCTCGTCGGCGCCCCGCTCGTACAGCAGCTCGGCCGTCTGGGTGTGCAGGTGCGCCGTCTCCTGGTCGGAGAGGGCGTGCAGGGTGGCGGCGATCTCGGGATGGCCGGGCGCGCCGTCGACGAGGAGGCCCGCCTTGGTGAGCACGTCGAGCAGGCGCTCGACGTCGTCGACGCGCATCCGCAGCAGGCGCGCGATGAACGCGGGGGTGGCGTTCTCCTCCAGGATCACCAGGGCCCGGGCCACGTCGAAGAGATGGGGGTCCCAGCGCTGGAGGCAGTCCAGTACGGCCTGCCGGTAGGCGGCCCCCGCGACGGGGGCGCCCGGGTCGCCCGACGCGGCCCCCGCGGTCCACCGGTCCTCCAGCACCGCGTTGACCAGCATCGGGTTCCCGCCGGTGAGCGCGTGGTAGGCGGGCGCGTGCCGGGCGGCCGTCGCGGGGTCCGCGCCGGCCTCGGTGAGGGCCCGCTCGATGGCGCCGACGCAGAGGAGTTCCAGGGTGATGCGACGGTAGGGGTACCGGGTGACCTCGGTGCGGAAGACCGGCCGCAGCAGGTCCGGTCGCGCCCACTCGGTGAACACCAGCAGGATCCGCGCGGAGCGCATGCGGCGCCGCAGGTAGAGCAGGGTCTCCAGGGAGGCCTCGTCGGCGAAGTGGACGTCGTCGACGGTGATGACGAGCGGACGGTCCTGGGCGAGCGCCAGCAGGAGGGCGGACACGCCGTGCATGACGTGGACTTCCGGGTGTCCGGCGGCCCCCGCGGCCGCCGGACACTTTCCGGAGTCGTGGTGCGCGGAATCGGCGCGGACGGAATCCGGCACGCCACCGCCCAGCAGTCGATCGAGGCGTTCCATGATCGAGCCGGGCAGGGGCGCGCTGTGCAGGAGCTGCCAGATGATTCCCATCCAGTTGTCCTGCTCGGCACGGGCCCCGGTGGCGCTCAGATGGAGCGCTCCCGACTGGGTGAACATTTCGGAGCACTTCTGGAGAAGTTCGGTCTTTCCACTTGCCAGGCCGCCGGTCACGATTACTACTTGGCCTTTCCCAGCCACGCATTGGGAGAAGGATTCATGAAGCGGCTCAACTACATCGCGATCACGCAAATCCATTAATCGAATACCCCCTGTGTGCACAGCACCGCCCGGGGACCCAGGTGAATTCGCAGAGACATTCATAGAATTCTCCCGCGAGCGACAAACACGTGTACAGATTTCCACGAACCCTAGCAGGAGACCCCCTGCCCTACCACCCCTCTGGCCAGGCGTCGGGGCACGCCGAAGCCTGGCCCGCGACGGCGCGGAGTATTTACGAAGAGTAAAGCAGAGGTAATTCCGTTCTCAAGGGAACAGCCGGTGTCCGGGGAGCACCGGGACCGTCTCACTCCTCTGAATCGCCCAGTTCGCCGTCGAGGATGTCGAACAGCTCCGCGGCGGTCGCGCTCCGCACGTCGGGCCCGGCCTGCGGAGCGTCCCCGGCCGCCGCCGTGACCGCGTGCCTCCGCTCCCAGTGCGCCGCCAGCTCCCGCAGCCGCTCCGCCACCCCGGTCGCGCCCGGCGAGCCGGGTCCCGAGGCGGCGAGCGCCGCCTCCAGGGCGGCGAGCCGTTCCTGGAGGCCGCCGGTCGCCGGGGGTAAGGCCTCGGCCGCCGTGAGTTCGCCGTGGAGCCGGTCGGCGAGCGCGTCCGGGGTCGGGCAGTCGAAGAGGAGCGTCGCGGGCAGCCGGAGCCCGGTGTGGCCGGCGAGCCTGTTGCGCAGCTCCACCACCGTCAGGGAGTCGAACCCCATGTCCAGGAAGCCCCGTTCGGGCTCGATCGCCGCCGGGGTCTCGTACCCCAGCACCTCGGCGGCCTCGGCGCGCAGCAGCCCGAGCAGCGTCCGCCTGGCCTCGGCCCCGGAGAGCCCGGCGAGGAGCCCGCGCCAGCCATCCGCCCCCGCACCGGGGCGGGCACGGCCGGTGTCCGGGCCGCGGCCGGTCTCCCGGTCGCGGTCGCGGTGACCGTCGTCCGCGTAGTCCCCGGCCGGCCCCTGCGGGCCCGCCGCCGCGGTCGCCGGCGCGAGCCGGATCGGCAGCAGCAGCGGTTCGGGCGAGCCGAGCGCCGCGTCGAAGAGGGCGAGCGCCTCGGCGTCGGACAGGCCGCGCACCCCGGCGCGCCGCATCCGCCGCGCGTCGGCGCCGGTCAGCCGACCGCCCATGCCGCCCGCCTGCTCCCACAGCCCCCAGGCGAGGGAGAGACCGGGCAGCCCCGAGGCCCTGCGGTACTGCGCCAGCGAGTCGAGGAAGACGTTGGCCGCCGCGTAACTCCCCTGCCCCGGCGCCCCCATCACTCCTCCGGCCGACGAGAAGACCACGAAGAGCGCCGGATCGGCCGCCCGGGTCAGCTCGTGGAGGTGCCACGCCGCGTCGGCCTTCGGGCGCAGCACGGCGGCCGCGCGCTCCGGGGTCAGCGAGGTGACCACCCCGTCGTCCAGCACCCCCGCGGTGTGGACGACGGCGGTGAGCGGGCGGTCCGGGGGGATGGTGCCGAGGAGCCGGCCGAGCGCCTCGCGGTCGGCGACGTCGCAGGCGGCGACGGTGACCTCGGCGCCGAGGGCCGTCAGCCGGTCGGTCAGCTCCCGCGCGCCGGGCGCGTCGGGTCCGCGCCGGCCGGCCAGCAGCAGGCGCTTGGCGCCGTGTTCGCGTACGAGGTGGGCGGCGAGCAGCCCGCCGAGCGCACCCGTGCCGCCGGTGACGAGCACGGTGCCGGCCACGGCCCGGGCGAGGACGCCGTCCGTCCCCGTGCCGGGGCGCGCGGACGGCGCCGGGTGGGCGCGGGTCACCCGGGGTGCGCGCAGTCCGCCGCCGCGCACCGCGAGGGCGGGCTCGTCCCGGGCCAGGGCGGCGAGGAGGGCGGCGCCGGGCGGCGCCGTGCCGTCCAGGTCCAGGGCGGCGATCCGGCCGGGGTGTTCCAGGCGCGCGGTGCCGGCCAGGCCCCACACCGGGGCGTGGGCCAGGGCGGCGGGCGCCTCGTCGGCGTCCACCGCGATCGCTCCGCCGGTGACCAGGACCAGCCGGGAGTCCGCTTGGCGTTCGTCGGCCAGCCACTCCTGTACGGCTCCGAGGGCGGCCCCCACGGCGGCGGTGGCCGCGGCGGGGAGCCCGGCCCCGGGCACGGCGGCGGGCGCCGCCGGGTGGGCGAACACCACGTCGGGTACGGCGACTTGGGCGTTGGCGTCGGCGTCGGCGCTGCCGAGCGTGGTGCGGAAGGCCGGCCAGTCGGCGTGGACGCGGACCTCGGCGCCCGCCGCGCGCAGCGCCTCGGCCAGCTCGGGGTGGGCCTCGCCGACGACGGCGCAGGACACGGCCGGGGCCTGCCCCGCGGCGACCGGCTCCCACACGACCCGGTGGAGCGCCTCGGCCGCGGTGGCCGCGCGCCGCGCCTCGGGCAGGGGGCGCACCAGCAGTTCGCCGACGGTGACGACGGGGTTCCCCGCGCGGTCCTCGGCGTACAGGCCCACCGCGTCGGGGCCGCGCGGTGTGAGCCGCACGCGCAGGTCGCGGGCGCCGCCGCGGTGGGAGGTGACCCCGGTCCACAGGAACGGCAGGGTGGCGCCGCCGCGCCGGGTGACGGCGAGGTCCATGGCGTGCAGCGCCGCGTCCAGGACGGCGGGGTGCAGGGCGTACTCGGCGGACTCGTCCCGCAGCGGGCCGGCCGGGGTCACCTCGGCGTAGACGTCGCCGTCGAGGCTCCAGGCGGCGGTGAGGCCCCGGAAGGCGGGCCCGTAGGCATGGCCCTCGCGGGCCATCGCCGCGTACAGGTCCCGTACGTCCAGGGGTTCGGCTCCCTCGGGCGGCCAGACGGCGGGCAGCGGCTCGGCGGTCCCGTCCGAGGCGGTCCCGTCCGAGGCGGTTCCGGATCCGGTGCTCCCGGATCCGGTGCTCGACGTTCCGTCCGGCGCCGTGAGCACCGCGTGGGCGTGCCGGGTCCACGGGGCGTCGGCGGGCGCGTCGCGCGGCCGGCCGTGGACGAGGAGTTCGCGCCGGTCGGCGGCGCCCGTCACGGCGACCTGGAGGGTGACGGGGCTGCCGGGGGCGATCACCAGCGGGGTCTCCAGGGTGAGTTCGTCCACCCGGGGGCAGCCCGCCTCGGCGCCCGCGCGCAGCGCCAGTTCCACGAAGGCGGTGCCGGGCAGCAGGACGGTGCCGTCGATGACGTGGTCGGCGAGCCAGGGCAGGGAGCGGGTGGAGACCGTCCCGGTGAGGATCAGGCCGCCGTCGTCGGCCCGGTGCACGACCGTGTCGAGGAGTCCGGGCCCCGGCCGGCCCGCGTCGGCGTGCGAGCGGGTGTGGCGCCAGAGGCGCTCGCGCTGGAAGGCGTAGGTCGGCAGGTCGGCGGGGGGCTCGCCGAAGGGGGCGAAGAACGCCGCCCAGTCGACGGGCTGTCCGTCGGCGTGCAGCCGGGCGAGGGCGGTGGTCAGGGCCCGCGCCGCGCCGGTGCCGCGCCGCGCGGTGGCCACGGCGAGCACGTCGGCTCCGGCGCAGTCGGCGACCAGCGCGGTGAGCACGGGGGCGGGGCCGAGTTCCACGTAGCGGCCGACGCCGAGTCCGTCGAGGGACCGCACGGCGTCGTGGAACCGCACGCTCCGCCGGATGTGCCGCACCCAGTGGTCGGGCGTGCAGAGCTCGTCGGCGCCGGCGGGGGCGCCGGTCACGGTGGACACCAGGGACAGCTTCGGCGCGGCGTACTCCAGGCGGGCCGCCACGGCGCCGAACTCGGCGAGCACCGGCTCCATCAGGTGGGAGTGGAAGGCGTGCGCGACGTCGAGCCGCCGGGTGCGCCGGCCGTCGGCGGCGAAGGCGGCCGCGAGCGCGTCGACGGCGGCGCGTCCGCCCGAGATCACCACCGAGGCGGGGCCGTTGACGGCCGCGATGTCGGTGCCCTCGGTCAGCCTGGCCCGCACCTCCTCCTCGGAGGCGGCGATGCCGACCATGGTGCCGCCCTCGGGCAGGGCCTGCATGAGCCGGCCGCGCGCGGCGACGAGCGCGCAGGCGTCGGCCAGGGTGAGGACCCCGGCGACGTGGGCGGCGGCGATCTCCCCCACCGAGTGGCCCGCGACGTGGTCGGGGGTGACGCCCCAGGACTCCAGGAGGCGGAAGAGGGCGACCTCCACCGCGAACAGGGCCGCCTGCGCGAGGTCGGTACGGGTCGACAGGCCGGTGTCCGGGGCGCCTTCGGGCGCGAGGGCGACGGCGGCCACCGGGAGCGCCGGGGAGCCGGCCGCCTCGAAGTGCGCGCACGCCTCGTCGAACGCGGCGGCGAAGACCGGGTGGGCGGCGTGGAGTTCGCGCGCCATGCCGGGCCGCTGGGTGCCCTGCCCGGAGAAGAGGAACGCGGTCCTGCGCCGCGGGCCGGCGACGCCGCCGACCACCTGCGGGGCGGCCGTTCCCCCGGCGAGCGCGGCGAGGCCCCGGAGGAGTTCCTCGCGGTCCTCGCCGAGCACGACGGCGCGGTGGCCGAAGGCGGTGCGCCGGGTCGCCAGGGCGGTGCCGATCGCCGGGGCGGAGAGCCCGGGGTGCGCGCGGACGTGGTCGAGGAGGCGGGCCGCCTGCGCGGGCAGGCCTTCGGGCGTGCGGGCGGAGAGCGTCCAGGGGACGACGGGCGGGGTCGGCCCGGCGGCGGGCTCCGGCGCGGCAGGTTCTTCGGCGGGGGCCTCTTCGAGGATGACGTGGGCGTTGGTGCCGCTGATCCCGAAGGAGGAGACGCCGGCGCGCCGGGGGCGCTCGCCGCGCGGCCAGGCGACGGGCTCGGTGACGAGCGAGACGTGGCCCGCCGTCCAGTCGACGTGCGGGGTCGGGGCGTCGACGTGCAGGGTCCTGGGGACGCGTTCGTGGCGCAGGGCCATCACCGTCTTGATCACGCCCGCGACGCCGGCGGCGGCCTGGGTGTGGCCGATGTTGGACTTCACCGAGCCGAGCAGCAGCGGACGTCCGGCGGTGCGGTCCCGGCCGTAGGTGGCGAGCAGCGCGTGCGCCTCGATCGGGTCGCCGAGCCGGGTGCCCGTGCCGTGCGCCTCGACGACGTCGACGTCGCCGGGGGCCAGTCCGGCGCCGGCCAGGGCCTGGCCGATGACACGCTGCTGGGCCGGGCCGTTGGGGGTGGTCAGTCCGCTGCTCGCGCCGTCCTGGTTGACGGCGCTGCCGCGGATCAGGGCGAGGACGCGGTGGCCCTTGGCGCGCGCGTCGCTCAGCCGCTCGACGAGGAGGAGGCCGGCGCCCTCGGCGCAGCCCACGCCGTCGGCGGCGGCGGCGAAGGCCTTGCAGCGCCCGTCGGAGGCGAGCCCGCGCTGTTCGCTGAAGTAGAGGAACACGTCGGGGACGGCGAGCACGGTCACCCCGCCGACCAGCGCCTGGTCGCACTCGCCGCGGCGCAGCGCCTGGCCTGCGAGGTGCAGGGCGACCAGCGACGACGAGCAGGCGGTGTCGACGGTGACGGCGGGCCCCTCCAGGCCGAGGGCGTAGGCGACGCGCCCCGAGACGAGGCTGCCGGCGCTGGTGTCGCCCGCGTAGTCGTGGAACATGACGCCGGTGAAGACGCCGGTGCGGGTGGCGCGGACGTCCTCGGGGAGGATGCCCGCCCGTTCGTACGCCTCCCAGGACAGTTCGAGGAGGAGCCGCTGCTGGGGGTCGGTGACCAGGGCCTCGCGGGGCGAGATCCCGAAGAAGCCGGGGTCGAAGTCGGCGGCGCCGGTGAGGAATCCGCCTTCGAGGCTGGTCGTCCTGCCCGGGCGGCCCGGCTCGGGGTGGTGGATCCCGTCGAGGTCCCAGCCCCGGTCGGTGGGGAAGCCGGTGACGGCGTCGACGCCCTCGTCGACGAGCCGCCACAGCTCCTCGGGGGTGGTGACGCCGCCGGGGTAGCGGCAGCTCATCGCGATGACGGCGAGCGGCTCGTCGGCGGCCCCGCGCAGCCGGGCGTTCTCCTGGCGCAGTCCGTGGTTCTCCGTCAGCGCCGTGCGCAGCGCCTCGACGACGCGCCCGTCGGCGGTCACCAGGTGATCCGCATGAGCGACGGGCCCCGGACGATCACGCCGAAGCTCCACTCCACGCCCTCCTCGCCGTCGGCGAGGCGCAGACCGGGGAAGCGGGTCAGCAGGGTCCCGAGCGCCACCTGGAGCTCCACCCTGGCCAGCATGGCGCCGATGCAGTGGTGCGGCCCGGTGCCGAAGGTGAGGTGGGGGTTCCTGGTGCGCGTGAGGTCGAGCCGTTCGGGGTCGTCGAAGACCTCGGGGTCGCGGTTGGCGGCGGCGAGCGCGGGCAGGACGGGCTCGCCCGCCCGGATGGTGGTGGCGCCGAGCTCGATGTCCTCCAGCGAGTAGCGGGCGAACATGGCGGCCGTGTTGACGGGGACGTACCGCAGGAGTTCCTCGACGGCGCCGGGCATCAGCTCGGGCCGGCGGCGCAGCAGGGCGAGGTCGTCCGGGCGGGTCAGGAGGGTGTAGACGAAGCTGGGGATGCCGGAGGCCACGGTCTCGGCGCCGCCGGCGAGGAGCCCGGGGCCTGCGAAGGAGATCAGCTCCTGTTCGGTGAGCTTGTCGCCCTCGTCGCGGGCGCGGACCAGCGCGCCGAGGAGGTCGTCGGCGGGGCGCCTGCGGCGCTCCTCGACCAGGCCGGCGAGGTAGGAGGTGAGTTCGGGGCCGATCTCCGCGAGGACGTTGCCGCCGATGCTCTCGTCGTTGGTCATGGCCTCGGTCCAGCGGCGGAAGCGCACGTGGTCCTCGAAGGGCACGCCGAGGAGGTCGCAGATGACGGAGACGGGCAGGGGGCGGGCGAAGTCCTCGACGAGGTCGGCCGGGCCGCCCTTGGCGATCATGGCGTCGACGAGCGCGTCGGCCCGGCGCTGGACCTCGGCGCGCAGCTGCTCGACGCGGCGGGCGGTGAACGCCTTGCCGACGAGGCGGCGCAGCCGGGTGTGGTCCGGCGGGTCCATGCCCATGACGCCGTCGCCGACGTTCTCCGCCCGCAGCCGCGGCTGGTCGAGGCCCTGGGCGAGGGCCCGGCTGAAGCGGGCGTCGGTGAGCACGGCCTTGACGTCGTCGTAGCGGGTGGCCAGCCAGGCGGCCTCGCCGTAGGGCAGCTGGACGCGGCTCAGGGGTTCCTCGGCGCGCAGCCGTGCGTACAGCGGGGAGACTTCGGTGCGTTCCATGTCGAACGGGTAGGCGCGGACGGTGTGGACGGCTGTCATCGCTGTCCTGCTCCTCGTGACTCGCGGCACACGTCGCGGGGGTCACAAGTGTGCCGTTCTCCCTCGTACGCCCCCGTGTTCGGACGCTAACCCGGGTGGCGCGCGCGCACCCCCCCTACCACCCCCTATGCGGGGGTCCCCGGGCGGAGCAGCTCACGGGCCCTGGCGGTGAGCGCCAGGCGGTCGATCTTGCGGTTGGCGTTGAGGGGCAGGGCGGCGAGGTGGCCGAAGTGCCTGGGTATCGTGCCGCCGGGCAGGGCGGCGCGCAGGGCGCGGGCGAGCTCGACGGGCGGCACCGGGGTGCCGGTGTAGAAGACGACGAGCTCCGCGGTGTCCGTCGGGCCGCCCTGGACGGCGACGGTGACGGCCTGCTCGACGGCGGTGCCGGCCCTCAACAGGTGGTCGATCTCGGCCAGTTCCACGCGGTGGCCGTGGACCTGGACCTGGGTGTCGAGACGGCCCAGGTAGGCCAGGTCGCCGTCCTCGGTGCGGCGCACCCGGTCGCCCGTGCGGTAGTAGCGGTGCCCGTCGTGCTCCAGGAAGCGGCCCTCGTCGTCGGCGGGGTCGAGGTAGCCGGGGGTCGTCTGGGGCCCGCTGACGCACAGTTCGCCCTCGTCGTCGGCGGGGGTGCCGTCCTCGGCGAGGAGCAGCGTCCGGTGGCCGTCGTGCACCCGGCCGATGAGGGCGCCGCCGTTCACGCAGCGGTCGGGCGAGGTCGCGGGCGACCAGCGGTAGCGGGCGATGGTGACGGTGAGTTCGGTGGGCCCGTACAGGTTCTCCAGTACGGAGCCGGGGGCGGCGGCCTGCCAGTCGGCGGCGTCCTGGGCGCCGAGCGCCTCGCCCGCGAAGAAGCTGTGCCGGAGTCCGGGCATGACGCCGGGGGCGAGGCGGCCGGTCCTGCGGGTGAGGGCGATGGCGCTGGGGGTGGAGAACCAGACGGTGACGCCCTCGTCGGCGAGGTGGGCCGGCAGGTCGCGGTAGGCGTGCGGGGGGATGCGGGTCACGCGGGCGCCGCTGCCCCAGGCGCAGAACAGGTCGAAGAGGGCGCAGTCGAAGTTGAGGTCGAAGGTCTGCGAGAAGACGTCGCCGGGGACGAAGGCGTAGCGGCCGTCGAGCTCCGCGAAGTAGTGGGTGGCGTTGCGGTGGGTGATGGGCACGCCTTTGGGCCGGCCGGTGGATCCGGAGGTGAACAGGATGTACGCGGCGTCGTCCGGCCGCACGGGGCGCGGCGCGTCGAGCGGCACGGCCTCCTCGAAGGGCCGGGCGCCGACGCCGGGCGTCCCGGCGATCGCGGCGGCGGGGGCGTGGACCGCGAGCCGGCGCGCCCGGTCCGGCAGCCGTTCCAGGGCGCGCAGTCCGGCCGCGTCGGCGAACACGGTGCGGGCGCCGGACGCGGCGAGGGTCCGGGCGGTGCGGGCGGGCGGTCCCTCGGCGTTCAGCGGCACGACCGTGGCCCCGGCGGCGAGGGCCGCCAGGATGTCCAGGGCGGCGTCCGGGGCGGCGGGCGACGCCAGGACGGCGACGGGCCGCGCCGGGTCGCCGACCGCGCCCGCCCGGTGCAGGGCCGTGCGGTGCGCCTCGCGGTAGGTCACGGAGTGCCCGCCCGCGCGCAGCGCCACCGCGTCGCCGTCCAGCGCGAGTCCTTTCAGGAATCGCGAATACAGCGCGTTTCCGTTCGTCCCTGGCTTCGGGCTCATCTGGTCCATGGGGCTCATGGCAGTCATCGGGCTTCCAACTCCACCGTGCGGAAAGAGATTCGGAATCGCGGTCCCGCATACCGCACCCGGTGCTACTGTCGATGTTCGCCGGGCCCGGCCGTCATACGGCGGGCCGTCCGCGGACGGAGGGGATGCGAATATGTGGGACCCTGAATTCGAGGAAATACTGCGCGAACACCTGCCGTACGTCTCGCCCGCCGAGGAGCTTTCCCCGGAGAGCGATCTGCCCGATCTGGGGCTCGACTCCATGGGGGTCGTCGAGCTGATGACGGTTCTGGAGGGCGCGTACGGGGTGCGGTTCAGGGACGAGGCGCTGAGTCTCGACTCGTTCCGCTCGCCGGGCGTCCTGTGGCGGACGCTGACGGCGATGCGCGCGCCGGTGTGACCCGAGCGCGCCGGGAGGCCCGGCTCAGGCGGCCGCGTCCTTCGGGCGCGGCCGCAGCGCCGTGCGGGGGTCGACGGTGACCACGGCGAAGTTCTCGGTCGTGGTCCGCACCCGGCCGAAGAGGCTGTCGGGCCCGGCCACGCACACCTCGCCGACGCCCAGTTCCCGCAGCGCCCGGACGGTCCGCGGCCAGTGCAGGGGGCGCACGACGGAGTCGAGCAGCAGGGTCCGCACGCCCTCGCCGGTGGTGACGAGCGTGCCGTCCTGGTCCGAGACGACCGGGATCCCCGGGTCGGCGAAGTCCAGGTCGGCGAAGACCTCCTCCGCCGCCTTTTTTCGCAGTCCGCCGAACGCCGCCGAGTGCATCGGCGGACGCATCGTGTACAGCGGCAGACCACCCGCCGCGCGGATGCTCCGCTCCAGCCATTCGAGCCGGCCCTCGCGCAGCGACAGCATGAAGAAATCGGAATCCAGATAGCAGGAGATGTCGTACCACTCGTCCGCCGCTTCGAGTTCTCCGAGGAGTTCCCGGAGTTTTTCCTCCGGGGTGCGGACGAACGAGTGCGTGACGACGTCGCGGTGTTCCTCCGCGAAGTACGCGTCGATGCACCGGGCCATGCGCGAGACCATCCGGACGGCGTCGGGAACGGACAGGCTTCCCGTGTACGCGCTCGCCGTCTTCGATCCGAAACTGGGCCCGACGCAATAGTCCGGCACCATTCCGTGGTTCTCCTCCGCGTGCCGCGCCAGGGCCAGGCAGTTCACCAGGAAGGCGACCTGGGCGTGCTCGGAGTAGTCGGCGGGCGCGTCCCTGAACCTGTCGACGAGCCGGTAGCCGAGCACGTCGTCGGCGGTCTTCAGCAGCTCCCTGGCGAACCGGTCGACCATCATGAACCGGGCCACGTCCGCGAAGCGGGAGGGGCCCATGCCGGGGAAGACCAGCGCGCGGCCGTCGTTCATCAGTCACCTCGGTTCCGTGTCGGCCCCGGTCACCCACGGGCGCCGGGACCAGCCTGTCGGGGCACCGCCGCGCGGCGGTACCCCTATCGCCCACTGAACGGCCCGGTCACCGTCACGGTCGGCGCACGGCGACGAACAGGCCCCGCCCGGAGAAGTCGCTGTCCAGGTAGTGCGGGGTCAGCCCGGCCCGGTCGAAGGCGTGCTCGTACTCCTCCCGGGTGAACAGGGTGATCAGGGTGGACTCGCTGACGCGCCGGATCCCCGCGCCGCTCTCCGCCACCAGGTACTCGACGGACATCCGGGTCGCGTTGCCCTCCAGCGAGGAGTGCGAGACCCGGGCGACCGTGCGCGTGCCGTCCTCGATGACCGCGCCGGCCACGTACCCGGGCAGGAAGGTGTCGGGGAACCACCAGGGGTCCACCACGACGACGCCGCCGGGCTCCACGTGCGCGGCGAAGCAGGCGAGCGTCTCCGCCAGCTCCTCCGTGGTCCGCATGTGGCCGATCGAGCTGAACAGGCAGGTCACGGCCGAGAAGGTGCGGCCGAGCCGGAAGGTGCGCATGTCGCCGGGGTGGAGCCGCACCCCCGGTACGCGCCGCGCGGCGTACGCCAGCATGTCCGGGGACCGGTCCACCCCCTCGACGTCCCCGAAGCACTTCTCGAAGTGGCGCAGGTGGCCGCCCGTGCCGCAGGCCACGTCGAGGAGCGAGCCGGCGCCGGGGTGCCACTCCCGGACCACCGCGACGATGCTCGCCGCCTCGGCCTCGTAGTCCTTGCCGCGGCCCTGGTGGACCAGGTCGTAGAGTTCGGCGTCCTCGGCCTCGTACATCGGCGTCTCCCTCGGGCTGTCGGTGGATCGGGTCAGGTCGGATCGGGTCAGGTCAGGGCAGGTCGGATCGGGGCAGGTCGGGTCGGGTCGGCATACGGCGGGGGGTGCGTCGGGGCGCGGCGGTCGGCCGCCGCGCCCCGAACGCGGGTCAGGAGGAGGAGGCGAACCACTCCTGGATCGCGAGGGCCGTGGTCCGCGACCGCTCCTCGACCATCGAGTAGTGGTCGCCGGGCACGGTGCGGGTGGCGGCCGCCCCCTCCCACCGGGTCCGCCAGTCGTCGCCCCCGGCCGCCCCGCCGGCGCTGTCGCCCTCCCCGGCGGAGCCGTCGAGGGTGAAGCGGTCCTCGGCCTGGAGGAAGAGCGTCGGCGCGGCCACCGGACCCTGGGCGAAGTCGGCCATCAGCTCCGTGTAGCGGGCCAGCGCGGTCAGCTTGGTCCCGTCGTACGGGCCGTACTGCGCCTCCCTCGCCAGCAGGGCCACGGCCATCTCCGCGATGATGCCGGTCGCCTGCTCGCCGTCCCGCTCCCCGCCCTCGGGCGCGGCGGGCTCGACGGTGTACGTGTCGAGCAGGACCAGCGCGCTGGGCGCGACGCCCATCTGCTCCAGCCTGCCCGCCACCGCGTGGGCGATCAGACCGCCCGACGAGTAGCCGAGGAGGGCGAAGGGCTCGCCGCCCGCCGCGTCGCGCACGCACTCCGCGAGGAGCTCGGTCACCGCGCGGGCCGTGGCCGGCAGGCTCTCGCCCTCGGCGAAGCCCGGCACGGGCAGCGCGTACACCTCCTGCGTCCCCCGGAAGTGCGAGGTCAGCCGGGCGTGCTGGTAGGCGCCGCCCATCGCCATCGGGCTGCCGACGCAGAACAGCTTCGGCAGCTTCCCGCCGGGCGCGGCGTCGGCGAGCCTGATGGCGGCCGGCGGCGCGGCGAGTTCGGCCGGGGACTCGAACGACGGCCGCAGGACCGCCGCCGTGCCGAGCATGTGCAGCGCCTCGTAGAGCCTGCCGCTGCCGACGGCCGAGTGGAACAGCTCCCGGAACATGTCCGGCGCCCGGCCGGCGCCCGCCGCGGCGGGCCCCGCCGGCCCGTCGGCCGGTTCGACGGAGCCCAGCTCGCGGTCGACGCGGGCGGCCAGCTCGGCGGGGCTGCCGTGGTCGAAGACGACCGAGGGCGGCAGCCGCAGCCCGGTGAGGGCGTTCAGCTGGTTGCGCAGCCCCACCGCGAGCAGCGAGTCGAAGCCGATCTCCAGGAAGTGCTGCCGGGGGTCGAGGCCGGTGGAGTCGGGGTGGCCGAGGAGACCGGCCGCGTGGTCCAGGACCAGCGCCACGAGCGCCTTCCGCCGCTCGGCGCCCGTGAGGCCCGCGAGCCGCCGGACCGGCGACTCCTCGCCTCCGGCGACGGCCGCGCCCACCCTGCGGCGGGCCGCGGGCACCAGCCTCGCGAAGGCCTGCGGGACCTCGTCGGCCGTGGCCCCGGCCAGGTCGAGCCGGACCGGGGCCAGCAGCGCCTCGGGCCTGGCCAGCGCCGCGTCGAAGAGCGCGAGGCCCTCGTCGGCGGAGAGGGCACCCATGCCGCTGCGCTCCAGCCTGGCCCGGTCGGCGTCCGTCATGGCGCCGGTCATCTCGCTCACCGTCTCCCACAGGCCCCAGCCCAGCGACTGGGCCGCCAGGCCGGCCGCGCGCCGCCGTGCCGCGAGCGCGTCGAGGAAGGCGTTCGCCGCCGCGTAGCCGCCCTGGCCCGGCGCGCCGAACAGCCCGGCCGCCGAGGAGAACAGCACGAACGCGCCGAGCCCGAGGTCCGCGGTCAGCTCGTGCAGCGCGAGCGCGGCGTCCACCTTGGGACGCAGCGTCCTCGCCAGGCCCTCGGGGGTGAGGGAGCCGATCGTGGCGTCCTCCAGGACGCCGGCCGCGTGGACGACCGCGCGCAGCGGGCGTCCTTCGGGGAGTGCGGCGAGCAGTTCCGCGAGGGCGTCCCGGTCGGCCGCGTCGCAGGCGGCGACGGTGACCTCGGCGCCCGCCCGGTCGAGTTCGGCGAGCAGCTCGGGGTCGGCGACGCCCCCGCGGCTGACCAGCAGCAGGTGCCGCACGCCGTGCTCGGTCGCGAGGTGCCGGGCGACGAGTCCGCCGAGCAGCCCGGTGGCGCCGGTGATCAGCGTGGTGCCCTCGGGGTCGAAGACGCTGCCGGGTGCCTCCTCGTGCGCGCCGGGGCGCAGCAGCCGCGCCCCGTGGACGACGCCGTCGCGCACCAGCGCCTGCGGCTCGTCCCCGGCGGGCAGCGCGGCCAGCGCCCTCACGGACCGGGGCCGTTCGTCCAGGTCGGCCAGGACGATCCGGTCCGGGTGCTCGGCCTGGGCGGACCTGAGCAGTCCCCAGAGCGCCGCGCCGGCGAGGTCGGTGACGTCCTCGCCGGAGCGCGCGAGCGCGCCGCGCGTCGCGACGACGAGCCGCGCCGGGTCGAACAGCGGCTCGCCGAACCACTCCTGAAGGTCCGTCAGCGTGGCGGTGACGGCCTCGCGCACCTGGTCGGCGTCGGCGTCGGGCAGGGCCGCGGTGCGGTCCCAGACGACGACGTCGGGCGCCCGGCCGGTCGCCACCGCGTGCGCGCGGAGCTCCCCCAGGTCGCCGTAGCGGGCGGCGGGCACGGCGGCCGCGCCGAGCGCCTCGGCCAGGGCGGGGTCCCCGCCGACGACCGCGAGGACGCCCGGGGCGTTCCCGGCGCCGGCGGGCACGGCGGTCCAGTCCCAGCGGAAGAGGTGGCGCAGGTGGCGTGCGTCCGGCGCGCTCGGTCCGCCGGCGGGGCGCAGCAGCAGCGAGCCCACGGAGGCGACGGGTCCGCCCGTGTGGTCGGCGAGTTCGAGGGCGAGGGAGCCGTCGCCGAGCGGGGTGAGGCGCACCCGCAGGGCGGTGGCCCCGGTGGCGTGCACGGCCACGTCCGTCCACCCGAACGGCAGTCCGCCGGTCACGTCCTCGCCGCAGAACGCCACGGCGTGCAGGGCGGCGTCGAGCAGCGCCGGGTGCAGCGCGTACCGCTCGGCGGGGCCGGTCCGGTCGGCGTGGGCGGGGTCGAGGGCGACCTCGGCGAACACCTCGCCGCCGCGCCGCCAGGCGGCCCGCACGCCGCGGAACGCCGGCCCGTACTCCAGGCCCATCGCGGCGAGCCGCTCGTACAGGTCGTCGACCGGCACGGCCTCGGCGTCGGCCGGGGGCCAGGCGGTGAGCCCGGCGGGCGGGGTCTGCGGGGCGCCGGTGAGGCGGCCCGAGGCGTGCCGGGTCCACGGCAGGTCGCCGTCCTCGGGCCTGGCGTGGACGGTCAGCTCCCGGCTGCCGTCCTCGGCCGGTCCCGTCACGGCGATCTGCACGACGGTGCCGCCCGGTTCGGACAGGGTCAGCGGCGTCTCCAGGGTGAGTTCGGCGAGGTGCCCGCAGCCGACCCGGTCGCCCGCCTGCACGGCCAGCTCCACGAGGGCGGCGCCGGGCACGACGACGGCGCCGCCGACGGTGTGCTCGGCCAGCCACGGGAGCCGGCCGACGGTCAGCCGGGAGGTGAGCACCGCGCCCTCGGAGCCGGCGAGGCCGACGGCCGCGCCGATCATCGGGTGCTCGGGCGCGTCCAGGCCCGCCGAGGTGACGTCGAGCTCGGCCTGCCGGGTGGTGCGGTCGGGCCAGTAGCGCTCGCGGTGGAAGGCGTACGGCGGCAGCTGCGTCGTGCGGGCGCCCCTGCCGGTGAACAGCCGCTGCCAGTCCGCGCCCACCCCGTTCGCGTACAGCTCCCCGGCCGCGGCCAGCGCGGCCGTGGTCTCGGGGCGGCCGGGGCGGAGCACGGGCACGACGACGGGGTCCTCCGCGATGCCGCCGAGGCAGGCCTCGGTGACGGCGGAGAGCACCCCGTCGGGGCCCAGCTCGACGAAGCGGGTGACGCCCTCGGCCTCCAGGGCGCGCACGCCGTCGAGGAACCGGACGGTCTCCCGGGCGTGCCGCACCCAGTACTCGGGGTCGTCGAGGTCGTCGACCGTGGCGAGGGCGCCGGTGAGGGTGGAGACGACCGGGACGCGGGGCGCCTCGTAGGACAGTTCGTCGGCGACGTCGTAGAGGTCGTCGAGGATGACCTCCATGCGCGGCGAGTGGGAGGCCTGCCGGATGCCCAGGCGCCGGGTGCGGCGGCCCAGGCCCTCGAAGTGCGCGGCGACCGCGAGGACGGGCTCCTCGTCGCCGGAGACCACGATCGAGCGCGGGCCGTTGACGACGGCGACCGCGGCCCGGTCGGTGAGCAGCGGCTCCGCCTCCTCCGGGGTGCACTCCAGGGCGACCATCGCCCCGCCGGACGCCTCCTGCATGAGCCGGCCCCTGGTGCCCGCGAGCCGTACGGCGTCCTTGAGCGAGAACACGCCCGCGACGTGCTGGGCGGCGATCTCCCCCACCGAGTGGCCCATCACGTAGTCGGGGCGCACCCCCCAGGACTCCAGGAGCCTGAAGAGGGAGACCTCCAGGGCGAAGACGGCGGCCGCGGCGAACGCCGTCTGGTCGAGCAGCTGGGCCGCGACCGTGCCCTCCTCCGCGAACATCACCTCGCGCAGCGGCCGGTCCAGATGACGGTCGTAATGCGCGCAGACCGCGTCGAAGGCGTCGGCGAACGCCGGGAAGGCGGCGTGGAGTTCCCGGCCGAGCGCGGCCCGCTGACCGCCCTGCCCGGGGAAGAGGAAGGCGGTCTTCCCGCCGCCGGCCCGCGCGGTGCCCAGGGCGACGGCCGGCCCGGGAGCCCCGTCGGCGAGCGAGGCCAGCGCGGCCAGCAACCCGTCGCGGTCGGCTCCGACGACCGCCGCCCGGTGGCGGCCGTAGCCGCGACCGGACGCCAGCGAGTAGCCGACGTCCTCGGTCCGTACCTCCGGATGCTCGGCCAGGTGGGCGAGGAGCCGCTTCGCCTGGAGCGGCAGCGCGTCGGCGCTGCGCGCGGAGAGCAGCCAGGGCAGCGCGGGGCCGCGGTCGACGTCCGTGGCCTGGTCGGCTGCCGGGGCCTGGTCGGCGTCCGGGGCCGGGGCCTCGGTCCGGCCGGCGTCCAGGTCGCGACCGGCGGGCGCCGGCTCGGCGGACTCCTCCTCCGGGGCCTCTTCGAGGATGGTGTGGACGTTCGTTCCGCTGTAGCCGAACGAGGAGACGCCCGCGCGGCGCGGACGCCCGGAGCGGGGCCAGGGCCTGGCCTCGGTGAGCAGCCGGACGGCGCCGCCGCTCCAGTCGACGTGCGGCGTCGGCTCGTCGGCGTGGAGCGAGCCCGGCAGCCGGCCGTGACGCAGCGCCTGCACCATCTTGATGACACCGGCGACGCCCGCCGCGGCCTGCGTGTGGCCGATGTTGGACTTCACCGAGCCGAGCCACAGCGGCCGGTCCTCGGGCCGGTCCTGCCCGTAGGTGGCGAGCAGCGCCTGTGCCTCGATCGGGTCGCCGAGCGTGGTGCCCGTGCCGTGCGCCTCCACCGCGTCGATGTCGCCGGGGGTGAACCCGGCGGTGGCCAGCGCCCGTCGGATCACCCGCTCCTGGGAGGGCCCGTTGGGCGCGGTCAGCCCGTTGGACGCGCCGTCCTGGTTGACGGCGGAGCCCCGTACGACGGCCAGGACCCGGTGCCCGTGGCGCCGGGCGTCCGAGAGCCGTTCGACGACGAGCATGCCCGCGCCCTCGGACCAGCCGACGCCGTCGGCCCCGGCGCCGAACGCCTTGCAGCGGCCGTCGGAGGCCAGGCCGCCCTGCCGGTCGAAGCCGATGAAGTTGCTCGGCGACACCATGACGGTGACGCCGCCCGCGAGCGCCAGGTCGCAGTCGCCCTGGCGCAGCGCCTGGATCGCCCAGTGGAGGCCGACCAGCGAGGACGAGCAGGCGGTGTCGACGGAGACGGCGGGGCCTTCGAGACCGAGCACGTACGCCACCCGGCCCGAGACGACGCTGCCGGAGAGCCCGGTCGTGCGGATGCCCGCGTCGAGCGTGTCGGTCTCCTCGACGTACGGGTCGTAGTCGGTCTGCATCACACCGGCGAACACCCCGGTGGACGAGCCCCGCAGCGACACCGGGTCGATGCCCGCCCGCTCCAGCGCCTCCCACGAGGTCTCCAGGAGGAGCCGCTGCTGGGGGTCCATGAGCAGGGCCTCGCGCGGGCTGATCCCGAAGAAGGCCGCGTCGAAGTCGGTGGCGTCGTGGAGGAAGCCGCCCTGCGGGTCCTTGGCGGTGGCGCCGTCACCGAGCCAGTACTCGAGGTCCCAGTCGCGGTTGGTGGGGAAGCCCGAGATCGCGTCGGTGCCGTCGGAGACCAGCCGCCACAGGTCCTCGGGCGAGTCGACCCCGCCCGGGTAGCGGCAGGCCATGCCGACGATGGCGATCGGCTCGTCGTCG
Source organism: Streptomyces sp. NPDC056503 (assembly GCF_042794995.1). Classification (NCBI taxonomy): domain Bacteria; kingdom Bacillati; phylum Actinomycetota; class Actinomycetes; order Kitasatosporales; family Streptomycetaceae; genus Streptomyces; species Streptomyces sp. NPDC056503. Next base: position 14,273 of record NZ_JBHTST010000035.1, on the reverse strand, counting down.
AGCCGCACGGCGGGCCCGTCGTCCCGCACGTCGTCGAGGTCGCCGACGAGCAGGGTGTGCAGGTGCCCGGCGAGCGCGGCGGCCGTCGGGTAGTCGAAGACGATCGTGGCGGTCAGCTGCGTGCCGGTCGCGGAGCTGAGCCGGTTGCGCAGCTCGACGGCGGTCAGCGAGTCGAAGCCGAGGTCCTGGAAGGCCCGGTCCCCGTCGACGCTCTCCGGGGAGGTGTGGCCGAGCACCGCGGCGACGTGCTCACGGACCAGGTCCTGGACGGCGGTGAGCCGGTCGCCCGGCGGCAGCGCCCCGAGCCGTTCCGACAGCGCCCCGGTCCCGGCCCGCTCCCGGGCCGCGGCGGCACGGCGCCGGGCGGGGGCCAGACCGCCGAGCAGCGGCGGCAGCGTACCGTCCGGGTCGGTGAGGGCCGGCAGGTCGAGCCTGGCGGGTACGAGGACGGCGGCGGCGCTCGCGGTGCACAGGTCGAGCAGGGCGAGGCCCTCGGCCGCGGTGAGACCGCTGATACCGGGACGGGGGCGCTCCGAGGGGCCGGTGGCGCTCATGCCGATGCCGCCGGTGTCCCACATGCCCCAGGCCAGCGACTGCCCGGGCAGCCCCGCCGAACGACGGTACTCCGCCAACGCGTCGAGATACGCGTTGCCCGCCGCGTAACCCGCCTGCCCCGGAGCACCCAACACCCCGGCCGCCGAAGAGAACGACACGAAGACCGGAGCCTGCGCGAACTCGTGCAGATGCCACCCCGCATCCACCTTCGGACGCAACACACCCGCCACCCGCTCCGCCGTCAGGGACGTCACCACACCGTCGTCGAGGACACCGGCCGCGTGCACCACACCCGCCAGCCGACGCCCCGACAGCAGCGCCTCGGCCGAACCACGATCCGCCAGGTCGCACGCCACCACCTCGACGCGCGCCCCCAGCCCCTCCAACTCCCCGACCAGCACATCCGCCCCCGGCGCGGCCGGACCCGAACGACTCACCAACAACAGCTCACGCACCCCATGCACCCGCACCAGATGCCGGGCCACCAGAGCACCCAGGGCACCCGTACCACCCGAGACCAGAACCTGACCTTCATCACCCCACACCGTCCCGGCCCCGCTCGGGCCGTCCGGGGCGACACGGACCAGACGAGGCACCCAGGTCCCGCCGGCCCGGACCACCACGTCCGGTTCGCCGGATGCCAGGACGGCGGCCAGGAGTCCGGCCGTCAGGTCTCCTTCGAGGTCGGGCTCGGCGTCCACCAGCACGAACCGGCCGGGGTGCTCGGTCTGGGCCGACCGCACCAGGCCGCGCACGGCGGCGCCCGCGAGATCGGTCACGGCCTCGTCCGGCAGCGCGGCGACGGCGCCGCGGGTCACGACGGCCAGCACCCCGGTGTCGGCGCCGAGATGGGACCGCACGGCCCCCAGCGCGTCCGTCACGGCCGCGTGGACGGCCTCCGGCGACGTACCGCCCGTGACGTCGAACACGGCGGGCGTCTGGTCGGCCGGGCCCGCGGCGGGCAGGACCGAGCGCTCCCACGCCGTACGGAAGAGGTCGTCGGCGCCCGTGACCGCGCCGCCCCCGGGCGCGGCGGAGAGCCGCCCGGCGGGCAGGGGACGCAGGGCGAGGGAGCCGACGGCGGCCACGGGGTCGCCCTGCGCGTCGGCCAGTTCCAGCGACACGCCGCTCTCGCCCGAGGGGGCGATGCGGACCCGGGCCGCGGCGGCACCCGACGCGAACAGTTCCACACCGTTCCAGGAGAACGGCAGGGAAGGGCCGTCGCCCTCGGCGGCGGACGCGGCGGAACCGAGACCGATCGCGTGGAGCGCGGCGTCGAGCACGGCCGGGTGCAGCAGGAAGTCCTCCGCGTCCGGATGCGCGCGCTCGGCGAGCCCGACCTCGGCGAAGACCTCGTCGCCCCGCCGCCAGGCCCGCTTGAGGCCCTGGAACACCGGCCCGTACACGAGCCCCGCGTCCGCCAGGGTCTCGTACCGGCCGTCCAGGGAGACCGGCTCCGCGCCGGCCGGGGGCCAGCTCCGCCGCCAGTCGCCGACCGCGGCACCGCCCGAGCCCGTGCCCGTGCCCGTGCTCGGCGCGACCAGGACGCCCGTCGCGTGCCGGGCCCACGGGGCCGTCCCGGTGGCCTCCTCGGGGCGCGCGTACAGGCTCATCGGGCGGGCCCCCGCGTCGTCGGCGGCGCCGACGGTGACCTGCACCTGGACCGCGCCGCGCTCGGGCAGGACGAGGGGCGCGTCGAGGGTCAGCTCGCCGATGCGCCCGCAGCCGACGTGGTCGCCCGCGCGGACGGCGATCTCGACCAGACCGGCGCCGGGGAAGACGACGGCTCCGCCCACGACGTGGTCCGCGAGCCACGGGTGCGTGGCGAGCGAGAGCCGCCCGGAGAGGATCAGGTCGTCGGAGTCCGCGAGCACGATGGCCGCGCCGAGGAGCGGATGGTCCACGGTGCCGAGCCCCATCGAGGCGGCGTCCGCGCCGGTCGCGGGCGTGCGCAGCCAGTACGTCTCGCGCTGGAAGGCGTACGTCGGCAGCTCGACCGGCCGGCCGCCGGCGGCGCCGAAGCAGCTCTCCCAGTCGGGGCCGTTCGCGGCGCCGGCGGCGACGAGCCGGGCCAGCCCGGAGACGAGGGTCTCCTCCTCGTCGCGGTCGCGGCGGAGGAGGGGGACGAAGGCGGCGCCGGGGTCGGTCGCGGTCACCGTCGCGGTGAGCGTGGCGTCCGGGCCGACCTCGACGAAGTGCCGTACGGACGACTGCTCTCGGAGGGCGTCGAGGGCGGCCGCGAAGCGGACGGGCGCACGGACCTGGCGGACCCAGTAGGCGGGGTCCGCCAGCTCGGCGCCGACCGGCGTGCCACTGACCGTGGAGACGAACGGGATGCGGGGAGCGGCGAAGACCAGCCCCTCGACGGCCTGCCGGAAGTCCTCCAGCATCGGCTCCATCAACGGCGAGTGGAAGGCGTGCGAGACCTTCAGGCGGGTCGTCTTACGACCCAGAGCCTCGAAGTGCGCCTGAAGAGCGAGGACTTCGGACTCGACGCCGGAGACGACGAGCGCGCGCGGACCGTTCACGGCGGCGACCGAAACCCCGGCGGTCAGCCGGACCTCGTCCTCCGACGCCTCGACCGCCACCATCGCACCGCCCTCGGGCAGCGCCTCCATCAACCGACCCCGAGCCGACACAAGCCGCGCCGCGTCCCCCAGCGACAACACCCCCGCCACATGCGCGGCGGCGATCTCGCCGATCGAGTGACCGGCGACCGCGTCGGGCCGTACGCCCCACGACTCAAGGAGCCGGAAGAGGGCGACCTCGACCGCGAACAACGCCGGCTGCGCGTTCCCCGTCCGGTTCAATGCCTCCGCGTCCTCGCCCCACATCACCTCCCGCAGACCGTCCGGAAGCTCCGCGAGCACCTCGTCCAACGCCCCCGCGAACACCGGGAACGCCTCGTACAGCCCACGACCCATCCCCAGCCGCTGCGACCCCTGACCCGCGAACACGAAGGCCGTCGGACCGTCCTCGCCTGCGGCGCGGTCCTGCTGGACGTTCGCCGCCGCCTCGCCCGCGGCCAGGCTGCGCAGACCCGCCAGGAGTTCGCCGCGGTCGGCGCCCGTCACCACGGCGCGGTGCTCGAAGAGCGACCGCGTCCCGGTCAGCGACCGGCCGACCTCGCGCGCGTCCAGCCCGGGACGCGCCTCCACGTGCGCGAGGAGCCGCAGCGCCTGCCCGCGCAGGGCCTCGGCGCCGCGGGCCGAGAGAACCCACGGGATCGTCCGGCCGAAGACGGAGCCCGACGGGGCCTCCTCCGGCGCGGCGACCTCGGCGGGACCGGCCTGTTCGAGGATGACGTGGGCGTTGGTGCCGCTGAAGCCGAACGAGGAGACGCCGGCCCTGCGCGGGCGGCCGGTCTCGGGCCACGCGCGCGCCTCGGTCAGCAGCTCGACCCGGCCCGCGTCCCAGTCGACGTGCGTGGACGGCTTGTCCACGTGCAGCGTCTTCGGCAGGACGCCGTGGCGCATCGCCTCGACCATCTTGATGACGCCCGCGACACCGGCGGCGCCCTGGGTGTGGCCCAGGTTCGACTTCACCGAGCCCAGCCACAGCGGCTCCGTGTCCTCACGCCCCTGCCCGTACGTGGCCAGCAGCGCCTGCGCCTCGATCGGGTCGCCCAGCTCCGTGGCGGTGCCGTGTCCCTCCACGGCGTCCACCTGGTCGGCGGCGACGCGGGCGTCGGCGAGGGCCTGCCGGATCACGCGCTGCTGTGCCGGGCCGTTGGGGGCGGTGAGGCCGTTGGAGGCGCCGTCCTGGTTGACGGCGGAACCCCGGAGGACCGCGAGGACCGGGTGGCCGTTGCGGCGGGCGTCGGAGAGCCGCTCCAGGAGGAGGAGACCGGCGCCCTCGCCCCAGCCGGTGCCGTCCGCGTCCTCCGCGAAGGCCCGGCAGCGGCCGTCCCGGGAGAGACTGCCGCTCTCCTTGCTGAACTCGACGAAGGTGCGGGGCGTGGCCATGACGGTGACGCCGCCGGCGAGCGCCAGCGCGCACTCGCCCTTGCGCAGCGACTGGGCCGCCAGGTGCAGCGCCACCAGGGAGGACGAACACGCCGTGTCCACCGTCACCGCGGGACCCTCAAGACCCAGGGTGTACGCCACGCGGCCCGAGACCACGCTGCCGAGCGTGCCCCCGCGCGCGTAGTCGTGGTACATCACGCCGGCGAACACGCCGGTCGCGCTGCCCTTCATGGAGCGCGGCGCTATCCCGGCCCGCTCGAAGGCCTCCCAGGACGTCTCCAGGAGAAGCCGCTGCTGAGGATCCATCAGGAGGGCCTCGCGCGGACTGATGCCGAAGAAGTCGGCGTCGAACTCGGCGGCCTCGTGCAGGAATCCGCCCTCGCGGACGTAACTGCTGTCGGGGCGATCGCCCGTGGGGTCGTAGAGCCGCTCCACGTCCCAGCCACGGTCGGTGGGGAACGCGGTGACGGCGTCGGTGCCGTCGGAGACCAGCGCCCACAGGTCCTCGGGGGACGCGACGCCGCCCGGGAAACGGCAGGCCATGGCGACGATCGCGATCGGCTCGCGCGCCGCGTCCGCCAGGGCCCTGTTCTGCTCGCGCAGCCGCTCGGTCTCCTTCATCGACGCGCGAAGAGCGTCGACCACCTTGCTTTCGGACTTGCTCATCTCGCCCTCACACTCCCTGCGTCGAATTGCCGTCTTCCATGCCCCGCAGTACCAGCGCGGCCAGAGCGTCGCCGTCCAACTCGTCGATGTCGATGGCGACTTCCAGGTCACCTTCGAGGCCGTCGACGGTTCGGCCCGGATGCGCGGCGAGCCGGGAGGAGGCCCCGCCGTCCGCGTCCGACAGCTCGAACAGGACGCTCAGCAGTCCCGCGTCGCGCAACCGTGAGATCGGAATGCGCCGCAGGACCTCACGTACACGTGCTTCCTCGTCGGCCGCTCCCGCGCCGCCCTCCCCGTCCTCCGGAACCAGTTCCGTGGAGAGGTGGCTCGCGAGGGAGCGGGCATTCGGATGGTCGAAGATCAAAGTGGCGGGAAGCCGGGTTCCCGTGACCGTGGTCAGCCTGTTGCGGAAACCGATCGCGGAGAGCGAGTCGAATCCCAGGTCGTTGAAGGACCGCTCGGGCTCGACGGCCTCGGGTCCGGAGTGTCCCAGCTGGTGCGCCGCCTCGGTGCGCACCAGGTGGAGCAGCCGTACGAGCCGGTCGCCGCGGGAGAGCCCCGCGAGCTCCGCGAGGAGCGTCCGGCCCGCCTCGGCGGACTCGGCTCCCGCGGCGCTGCGCCTCCGGCTCGGCAGCAGACGGCGGAGGAGGTGGGGGGTCCCGCCCTCGTGCGTCCGCCACGCCTCCGGATCCAGGGCCATCACCACGAGGGCGGCGGCCTCGACGCCGGGCGCGACGTCGAGGAGAGCCAGCGCCTCGCCGGCGGAGAGGGCCGCGTGCCGGCCGCCGCCGCGCCTTGAGGCGGTCGTGCCGGATGCGGCGGGTGGGGTGGACGGGACGGCTGCGGCGGGCACGGCGGGTGCGGCGGCCGTTGCGGTGGCAAGGGCGGATGCGGCTGCCGTTGCGGTGGCAGGGGCGGGTGCGGCGGCGGCGCTCATGCCGGTGCCTCCGGTGTCCCACATGCCCCAGGCCAGGGACTGCGCGGGCAGCCCCGCCGAGCGGCGGTACTCGGCGAGCGCGTCGAGGTAGGCGTTGCCGGCCGCGTAGTTCGCCTGGCCGGGCGCGCCGAGGACACCGGCGGCCGAGGAGAAGAGGACGAAGGCAGGGGTGTCGGCGAACTCGTGCAGATGCCAGGCCGCGTCCGCCTTCGGACGCAGCACACCGGTCACCCGCTCCGCCGTCAGGGACGTCACCACACCGTCGTCGAGGACACCGGCCGCGTGCACCACACCCGCCAGCCGACGCCCCGACAACAACGCCTCGGCCGAGCCGCGATCCGCCAGATCACACGCCACCACCTCGACGCGCGCCCCCAGCCCCTCCAACTCCCGGACCAGTACGTCCGCCCCGGGCGCGCCCGGACCCGAACGACTCACCAGCAACAGCTCACGCACCCCGTGCACCGCCACCAGATGCCGGGCCACCAGGGCACCCAACGCACCCGTACCACCCGAGACCAGAACCTGCCCCTCGCCGTCCCACACCGTGCCCGGCCCGGCCGGGCCGTCCGGGGCGACACGGACCAGCCGGGGCACCCACACCCCGTCGGCCCGGACCACCACGTCCGGCTCGTCCACCACCGGTGTCACCGGCGTCACCGGCACCCCCGGTCCCGCGTCGACGAGCACGAACCGTCCCGGATGCTCCGCCTGCGCCGACCGCACCAACCCCCGCACGGCGGCACCCGCGAGATCCGTCACCGACTCCCCCGGCAACGCGGCGACAGCACCACGCGTCACCACCACCAACACACCCGTGTCCTGGCCCAGATGAGACTGCACGGCGCCCAGCGCCGCCGTCACCGCTCCGCGCACCGCCTCCGGCGACACACCACCCGCCACCTCGACCACGGCGGCCTCGCCGACCACCCCACCCGAAGGCGACGCGACACGCTCCCACTCCGTACGGAACAGCCGCCGGGCGGCCGGGCCGCCGGCACGGGCGCCGTCGAGCGCGTCGAGCGCGTCGGACGGCAGTTCGCGCAGGGCGAGCGAGCCGATCGAGGCGAGGGGGCGGCCGTTCACGTCGGCGAGGTCAACGGCGGTCCCGCCGTCGGACGCGGCGGCGATCCGCACCCGCGCCGCGCCCGCGCCCGACGCGTACACCTCCACGCCCGACCAGGCGAAGGGAAGCGCGGGCCCCTCGCCCGGCGTCCCCTGGGCACCCCCCGCCCCGACGGCGTGCAGCGCCGCGTCCAGGAGGGCCGGGTGCAGCACGAAGTCCTCGGCATCGGCCCGGGCCCGCTCCGGCAGCGCGACCTCGGCGAAGACCTCGTCCCCGCGCCGCCACACCCGCCGAAGACCCCGGAAGACCGGTCCATACACCAGGCCGGTGCCGGCCAGGTGCTCGTACATGCCGTCAAGCGGCACGGGACGGGCACCCTCCGGCGGCCAGACACCGGCTCCCCCATCGGCATCACCATGACCACCGCCATCGGCGTCGGCGAGTGCCGTGCCGGAGCCCGTGCGCGCCACCGCGAGAAGACCCGTGGCGTGCCGCGTCCAGGGGGCGTCCTCGTCGTGCGCGCTCCGCGCGTGCACGCCCAGCGGACGGGCCCCCGTCCCGTCCGGAACCCCCACGGTCACCTGCACCTGCACCGATCCGCCGTCGGGGACGACGAGCGGCGCCTCCAGGGTCAGCTCCTCGACGCGCCCGCAGCCGACGTGATCGCCCGCCCGGACGGCGAGCTCGACCAGACCGGAGCCCGGGAAGACGACGGCCCCGCCCACCTGGTGATCCACCAGCCAAGGGTGCGCGGCCTGCGACAGACGCCCGGAGAGAACCAGCGAACCGGACTCCGCGCTCACGGTCGCCGCGCCGATGAAGGGGTGGTCGACGACCGCGAGCCCGACGGCGTCGGCGTCACCACCGCCGGCGGCGGACGCGTGCATCCAGTAGTGCTCGCGCTGGAAGGCGTACGTGGGGAGGTCGACGAGCCGCGCCCCCTGCCCCTCGAACACCTTCCGCCAGTCCGGCGACTTCCCGGACACGTGGAGCGTGCCCAGCGCCGACACCAGCGCCTCGGGCTCGTCGCGGTCGCGGCGGAGGAGCGGTACGAAGGGGGCCTCGGGCGCGGTCGCGGTCAGCGCGGCGTCCGGACCGACCTCCACGAAGTGCCGTACGCCCAGGGCTTCGAGAGCACCCACGGCATCCGCGAAACGGACCGGCTCACGGACCTGCCGCACCCAGTAGGAGACGTCCGCGAGTTCCTGCTCGACCTGCACGCCCGTCACCGTGGAGACGAACGAGACACGCGGAACGGAGAAGGACAGCCCCTCCACCACCCGCCGGAACTCCGCCAGCATCGGCTCCATCAACGGCGAGTGGAAGGCGTGCGAGACCTTCAGACGGGTCGTCTTACGACCCAGCGCATCGAAGTGCGCCTGAAGGGAGAGGACTTCGGACTCGACACCGGAGACGACAAGCGCGCGCGGGCCGTTCACGGCGGCGACCGAAACCCCGGCGGTGAGCCGGACCTCGTCCTCCGACGCCTCGACCGCCACCATCGCACCACCCTCGGGCAGCGCCTCCATCAACCGACCCCGAGCGGAAACGAGCCGTGCCGCATCCGCCAGCGACAACACCCCCGCCACATGCGCGGCGGCGATCTCACCCACCGAATGCCCGGCCACCACATCCGGCCGCACACCCCACGACTCAAGGAGCCGGAACAACGCCACCTCGACCGCGAACAACGCCGGCTGCGCGTTCCCCGTACGGTTCAGAACCTCCGCATCCTCACCCCACATCACCTCCCGCAAACCATCCGGAAGCTCCGCGAGCACCTCGTCCAACGCCCCCGCGAACACCGGGAACGCCCCGTACAACCCACGACCCATCCCCAACCGCTGCGACCCCTGGCCCCCGAACACGAACGCCGTCACGCTCGTCCCGGCCGAACCCGTGAAGGTGTTCGGCGCGCTGTCTCCTCGGGCGAGCGCCGCCAGACCGCGCAGGGCCTCGTCCCGGTCGGCCGCGACCACGACGGCCCGGTGGTCGAGCACCGAACGGGACGCCGCCAGGGACAGTCCGACGTCCGCGAGGCCCAGCCCGGGGCGCGCCTCCACGTGGTCGAGCAGCCGTCGCGCCTGCCCGCGCAGGGCCTCCGCGCCGCGCGCCGACAGCACCCAGGCGCCCCACCGGGGCGCCGTGCCCGGCTCGCCGTCCGGCTCCGCGCCCGCTTCCCCGTCCGGCTCCTCGTCGGCGGGGGCCTGCTCGACGATGACGTGGGCGTTCGTACCGCTCACGCCGAAGGACGAGATCCCCGCCCGGCGCGGGCGCCCCGTCTCGGGCCACGCCCGTGCCTCCGTGAGCAGCTCGATCCGGCCCGCGTGCCAGTCGACGTGCGTGGAGGGCTTGTCCACGTGCAGTGTCTTCGGCAGGACGCCGTGGCGCATCGCCTCGATCATCTTGATGACGCCCGCGACGCCGGCCGCCGCCTGGGTGTGCCCCACGTTGGACTTCACCGAGCCCAGCCACAGCGGCTCCGTGTCCTCACGCCCCTGCCCGTACGTGGCCAGCAGTGCCTGTGCCTCGATCGGGTCGCCGAGCGTCGTCCCCGTACCGTGTGCCTCCACCGCGTCCACGTCCGCCGCCTTGAGCCGCGCGTCGGCCAGGGCCTGGCGGATCACCCGGCGCTGGGCGGGGCCGTTCGGCGCGGTCATGCCGTTGGAGGCGCCGTCCTGGTTGACGGCGGAGCCGCGCACCACCGCGAGGACGGGGTGGCCGTTGGCGCGGGCGTCCGACAGGCGTTCCAGGAGCAGTACGCCGGCGCCCTCGGCCCAACCGGTGCCGTCCGCCGACTCGGCGAAGGGCTTGCAGCGGCCGTCGGGGGCGAGGCCCCGCTCCAGGCTGAACTCCACGAAGGTGCGGGGGCTCGACATCACCGTGGCGCCGCCGACCAGCGCCAGCGCGCACTCGTCCTTGCGCAGCGACTGCACGGCCAGGTGCAGCGCCACGAGGGCCGAGGAGCAGGCGGTGTCGACCGTGACGGCGGGCCCCTCCAGTCCGAAGGTGTACGCGAGGCGGCCGGAGACGACGCCCGAAGAGCCGTAACTTCCGGGGTAGTTGTGGTACATCACGCCGGCGAACACACCGGTCCTGCTGCCCTTCACGGAGCGCGGCGGTATCCCGGCCCGTTCGAAGGCCTCCCAGGAGGTCTCCAGGAGGAGCCGCTGCTGCGGGTCGATCAGCAGCGCGTCGCGCGGGCCGATCCCGAAGAGGGAGGCGTCGAACTCGGCTGCGTCGTGGAGGAATCCGGCCTCGTGGACGTAGCTGCTGCCGGGGCGCTCGCCCGTGGGGTCGTGCAGCCTCTCCAGGTCCCAGCCGCGGTCGGCGGGGAAGGGCCCGACGGCGTCCGTGCCGTCGGCCACCAGCCGCCACAGGTCCTCGGGCGTCCCGACGCCGCCGGGGAAGCGGCAGGCGGTCCCGACGATCGCGATCGGCTCGTGGCCGGCGGCGGTCAGTTTCCTGTTCTGCTCGCGCAGGCGCTCCACTTCCTTGAGCGAGGCGCGCAGGGCGTCGAGCACGTTCCTCTCGGACTTCTGCGGAGTGCTCATGCGTCCCCCTCCGAAGCCCGGAACGCCATGTCGATCAGCGAATCCATGTCCATCCCGTCGATCTCGCGCTCGCGCTGTTCCTGGGACTCCGCGGAAGGCTCCGCGTCCGTCGTGGTCGTGTCCGTGACGCCGTCCGGAGACGTGGCCCGGTCCGTGCCCGTGCCGTCCGGCACCAGTTCCTCGGAGAGGTGGCGGGCGAGGGCGACGGAGTCCGGGTAGTCGAAGATCATGGTCACCGGGAGCTGCATGCCGGTGACGATGGTCAGCTTGTTGCGGAAGCCGACGGCGGAGAGGGAGTCGAATCCCACCTCGTTGAAGGACCGCTCGGGCTCGATGGCCTCGGGCCCGGGGTGCCCGAGCAGATGCGCCGCCTCGGTGCGCACCAGGCCGAGCAGCAGCTCCTCCCGTTCCTCCGGGGTCAGCCCGGCGAGCCGTTCCCGCAGCGAGCGGGTGGCCGCCGAGACGGGCGCGGCCACGCCCCGCCTGACCGGCTTCGGTCGCCGCAACTTGCCGAACATCGGAGCGAGTTCGTCCCCGTCACCCGCGAGTGCGGCCCTGTTCAGGGCCAGGGGTACGAGGACGGGGGCGCCGCTCCCCGCGGCCCCGTCGAGGAGGGCGAGGGCGTCGTCGACGGCGAGCGGCTCGACGCCGGTGCGGGCCAGGCGTTCCCGCTCGGCGGCACCCAGCCCCTCGACCATGCCGGTGTCCCACATGCCCCAGGCCAACGACTGCCCGGACAGCCCCGCCGAACGACGGTACTCCGCCAACGCATCGAGATACGCGTTGCCCGCCGCGTAACCCGCCTGCCCCGGAGCACCCAACACCCCGGCCGCCGAAGAGAACAACACGAAGACCGGAGCCTGCGCGAACTCGTGCAGATGCCACCCCGCATCCACCTTCGGACGCAACACACCCACCACCCGCTCCGCCGACAACGACGTCACCACACCGTCATCGAGGACACCGGCCGCGTGCACCACACCCGCCAGCCCACGCCCCGACAACAACGCCTCGGCCGAACCACGATCCGCCAGGTCGCACGCCACCACCTCGACGCGCGCCCCCAGCCCCTCCAACTCCCCGACCAGCACATCCGCCCCCGGCGCGGCCGGACCCGAACGACTCACCAACAACAGCTCACGCACCCCATGCACCCGCACCAGATGCCGGGCCACCAGAGCACCCAGGGCACCCGTACCACCCGAGACCAGAACCTGCCCCTCGCCGTCCCACACCGTCCCGGCCCCGCTCGGGCCGTCCGGGGCGACACGGACCAGACGAGGTACCCACACCTCACCACCACGCACCGCGACGTCCGGCTCGGCCACCGCCAACACGACCGGCGCCAGCGAGGCGACATCGGCGTCGCGGTCCGCGTCCACCAGCACCAGGCGCCCCGGATGCTCCGCCTGCGCCGACCGCACCAACCCCCGCACGGCGGCACCCGCGAGATCCGTCACCGACTCGTCGGCCAGGGCGACGGCGCCGCGCGTGACGACCACCAACACCCGCCCCTGTCCGGCGACATGGGACTGGACGGCCTCCAGGGCCGAGACCACCTCACCCCGCACCGCCTCCGGCGATGCGGCGCCGCCCGCCACCTCCAGCAGGGTGAACTCCCCGCCGTCGAACTGGTCGGAGGTCGGCAGGACCGCACGTGTCCACTCCGTCCGGAGGAGTTCGGCGTCGGCCGTCCCCCCGGTGTCCGCGGAGCCGTGTGCGACCGCCGCGCCGGACTCCGCGTCGCGCAGGACGAGGGAGTCCACGGAGGCCACCGGCCGACCGCTCGTGTCCGCCAGTTCGAGCGTCGTCCCGGTGACGCGCACCCGCGCGGCGCCCGCGCCCGACGCGAACACCTCCACACCCCGCAGGACATAGGGCAGGGCAAGCCCCTCACCGGCCGCCGCCGAGAGCCCCACGACCTGAAGGGCCGCGTCGAACAGGGCCGGGTGCACAAGGAAGTCGGCGGCGTCCGACGCCGCGCGCTCCGCGAGTGCCACCTCGGCGAAGACCTCGTCGCCGCGCCTCCAGGCCGCCCGGACGCCACGGAACACGGGCCCGTACGCCAGCCCGGCGTCTGCCAGGGACTCGTACATGCCGGCCAGCGAGACCGGCTCGGCACCCGGCGGCGGCCAGGCGATCAGGTCCGCCGCCCCCTTCGTCGGCGCGCCCGCCGCGACCGACAGCGCTCCCGACGCGTGCCGGGTCCAGAGGGTGCCGACCGGGGCGCTCTCCGGGCGGGCGTGCAGCACGAACTCGCGGCGGCCCGAGGCGTCGGCCGCGCGGAGCGTGAGCTGGAGCCGTACACCGCCGTCCCCCGGCAGGACGACAGGGGCCTCGAAGACCAGCTCCTCGATCCGGCCGCAGCCGACCTCGTCGCCCGCGCGCACCAGCAGTTCCGCGATCCCCGCGCCGGGCAGCACCGCCGAGCCGCCGACCACGTGGTCACCGAGCCAGCGGTGCGTGCCGAGCGAGAGGGTCGCGGTGAACATCAGGGCGTCCGACTCGGCGAGTTCGACGACCGCGCCGAGGAGCGGGTGGTCCAGGCCGCCGGCGGCCCCGGCACCGTCCCCGTCACTGATCCAGTAGTGCTCGCGCTGGAAGGCGTACGTGGGGAGGTCGACGAGCCGCGCCCCCTGTCCCTCGAAGGCCTTCCGCCAGTCCGGGGACCTCCCGGCCGCATGGAGCGCCCCCAGGGCCGACACCAGCGTCTCCGCCTCGTCGCCGTCACGGCGGAGGAGCGGTACGAAGGAGGCTCCCGCGCCCGTGGCGGTGAGCGTGGCGTCGGGCCCGGCCTCGACGAAGTGGCGTACGCCCAGGGCTTCGAGCGCGCCCACGGCATCCGCGAACCGCACGGGTTCGCGCACCTGACGCACCCAGTACGCCGGATCGCCCAGCTCCTCCTCACCGGCGGGCGCGCCCGTCACGGTGGAGACGAACGGGATCCGGGGTGCGGCGAAGGCCAGCCCCTCGACGGCCTGCCGGAAGTCCTCCAGCATCGGCTCCATGAGCGGGGAGTGGAAGGCGTGCGAGACCTTGAGACGGGTCGTCTTACGACCCAGAGCCTCGAAGTGCGCCTGGAGGGAGAGGACTTCGGATTCGACACCGGAGACGACGAGCGAGCGGGGACCGTTGACCGCGGCGATCGAAACCCCGGCGGTGAGCCGGACCTCGTCCTCCGACGCCTCGACCGCCACCATCGCACCACCCTCGGGCAGCGCCTCCATCAACCGACCACGCGCCGACACAAGCCGAGCCGCATCCCCCAGCGACAACACCCCCGCCACATGCGCGGCAGCGATCTCACCCACCGAATGCCCGGCCACCACATCCGGCCGCACACCCCACGACTCCAGAAGACGGAAGAGGGCGACCTCGACCGCGAACAACGCCGGCTGAGCCCAACCCGTACGGTTCAGAACCTCCGCGTCCTCGCCCCACATCACCTCCCGCAGACCATCCGGAAGCTCCGCGAGCACCTCGTCCAACGCCCCCGCGAACACCGGGAACGCCCCGTACAACCCACGACC
>NZ_JBHTST010000034.1:0-60984 GCF_042794995.1 Streptomyces sp. NPDC056503 | reverse complement strand
CTTCGGTACCGGCGGACGGGCCGCCCGCCGTTTCCGCGGAGGGTGCCTTGACAGGGCGACCGTATCTGACGGACAGTCAGAAACCTTCGTCGTCCCCGGGAGGCCGTCCCGTGCACCTCGCCCCGACCGAGCGGCAGCTCCGGCTGCGCGCCGAACTCCGCGCGTACTTCCGCGAGACGATGCCCGACGGGCCCCCGCCCGCGAGCGACGGCGCCGCCCAGCGCCGGCTCCTGCGGAGGATCGGGGCCGACGGGCTCCTGGGCCTGGGCTGGCCGGAGGAGTACGGCGGCCAGGGCCGCGGCGCCGACGAGCAGTTCGTCTTCTTCGACGAGGCGTACCGGGCCGGCGCACCCGTCTCGATGGTCACCCTCAACACCGTCGGCCCCACCCTCATGCGGTACGGGACCGAGGAGCAGAAGGCCGCCTTCCTGCCGGGGATCCTGCGCGGGGAGTGCGTCTTCGCGATCGGCTACAGCGAGCCCGAGGCCGGCACGGACCTCGCCTCGCTCCGGACCCGGGCGGTGCGCGACGGCGACTCCTGGGTCGTCGACGGGCAGAAGGTCTTCACCTCCAACGCGCAGAACGCCGACTGGATCTGGCTCGCCTGCCGCACCGACCCCGAGGCGCCCCCGCACCGGGGCATCTCCCTCCTCCTCGTCCCCACCACCGCCCCGGGCTTCTCCTGGACCCCGATCGAGACCGTCGGCGGGCTCACCACCACCGCGACCTTCTACGACGGGATCAGGGTCCCGGCCGGGAACCTCGTCGGGGAGGAGAACGGCGGCTGGGGGCTGATCACCAACCAGCTCAACCACGAGCGGGTCGCGCTGGCCGCGATCGGCATGCAGGCGGAGGACTTCTTCGCCGCCGCCCTCGCCCGGGCCCGTACCCCCGATCCGGTGAGCGGGCGGCGTCGGATTGACGAGCCGTGGGTGCGGATCCGGGCGGCCGAGGCGCAGGCCCGACTGGCGGCGACACGCCTGCTCAACTGGCGTCTGGTGGGGGACGTGGGGGCCGGCCGACTGACCCCAGGGGACGCCAGCGGCGTGAAGTTCGCGGGAACCGAATCGGCGGTGGAGGTGTACCGAATATGTCAGGAGATCACGGGTGACGCGGGGACGGTGCGAGCGGGATCGCCGGGGGAGCGGGACGGCGGCGAGCTGGAGCGCATGAACCGCGCGGCCCAGATCAACACCTTCGGGGGAGGAGTGAGCGAGGTGCAGCGGGAGATCGTCGCGCGGGCACGGCTCGGCATGCGGGGAAGGGGACGGCGATGAGCGGGGAGGGACAGGTCCGGCCGGGGGGCGGGCCGGCCGCGCGGGGCGCGCGCGACGGGCAGGGCGCGCGCGACGGGCGGGAAGAGCAGGGCGGGCGGGACCCGCTGTACGAGCGGCTGAAGGGGTACGCGGGGCGGCCCGCGGCCGTCGCGGGGCGGGGCAAGGACCCCGTGAACCTGCCGATGATCCGGCACTGGTGCGAGGCCATGGGGGACGCGCACCCGGCGTACCGGGGGGCGGACGCGGTGGCGCCGCCGACCATGCTCCAGGCCTGGACGATGGGCGGCCTCTCCGGGCACGAGGACCGCTCGGAGGCGTACGGGGAGCTGCTCGGCCTGCTCGACGGGGCCGGGTACACCTCGGTCGTCGCCACCGACTGCGAGCAGGAGTACCTGCGTCCGCTCAGGCCCGGCGACGAGATCACCTTCGAGGCCGTCGTCGAGTCCGTCTCGCCGCGCAAGACGACCAGGCTCGGCACCGGCCACTTCGTGACCACCCGGATGGACGTGCGGGCGGGCGGCGAGCTCGCCGGCACCCACCGCTTCCGGATCCTCAAGTACGCCCCCGCCGCGCGCCCCGCGAAGTCCCCGGACCGGCCGCGGCGGCCCCGGCCGGTGATCAACCGGGACAACGCCGGGTTCTGGGAGGGCGTCGCCGGGCACCGGCTGCCGATCCAGCGGTGCACGGCCTGCGGAACCCTCCGCTTCCCCTGGCTGCCGGGGTGCAACGACTGCGGATCGGCGGAGTGGGACACCGTCGAGGCGAGCGGCGAGGGGAGCGTCTACTCGTACGTGGTCATGCACCACCCGCCCTTCCCCGCCTTCGACCCGCCCTACGCGGTCGGGCTGATCGAACTGGCCGAGGGCGTCCGGATGGTCGGGAACGTGGTGGGGGTGCCGTACGACAAGGTGCGGATCGGGATGCCGGTCCGGCTGGAGTTCCAGCGGGTGGACGAGGAGCTGGAGCTGCCCGTCTTCCGCGCGGTGGAGGGCGGGGACGCCGGGGACGAGGGGAACGCCGGGAACGGCCGGGCCGGCGGGGACGCCTCGGAAGGGGAGCGCTGACATGGACTTCACGCCCACCGAGGAGCAGGAGGCCGCTCGGGAGCTGGCCTCCCGGATCCTCGGCGACCTCTCCACGCACGAGCGGCTCGCCGCCGCCGGCACCGGCACGGACGCCGAGCTGTGGAAGGCGCTGAGCACGGCCGGACTGCCCGCCGCCGTCGAGGAGATCGGCCTGCTCGGCCTCGTCCTCCTCCTGGAGGAGCAGGGCAGGGTCACGGCCCAGGTGCCGCTCGCCGTGACCGGGGTGTACGGGATCCTCGCCGTCGCCCGGCACGGCACCGAGGAGCAGCGCGCCCGCCTCCTGCCGGGGCTGCGGGACGGGACGGCCGTCGCGACGGGGGCCTTCCCGGCGCCCGGGACGGTCACGGCGCACGACGGGCGGCTCACCGGGACCGTCGGCTGGGTGCCGTGGCTGCGGGACGCCACCCATGTGCTCGTGCCGGACGGGGAGCGGGGGCTGTGGCTGGTGCGGGCCGGGGACGCCGGAGTCGAGGCCGTCGAGCTGACCGCGCCCTGGTCCGCGGGGCGGCTGGTGCTCGACGGGACGCCCGCCGAGCGGCTCGGGGGCGGGGAGGGGGCGGGGGCGTACGAGGACGTGCTCGCCGCCGCCCGGACCGCCTTCGCCGGTCTGCAGGCGGGCGTCTGCGCCGGTTCGCTGGCCCGGGCCGTCGCGTACACCTCCGTCCGGGAGCAGTTCGGACGGCCGCTCGCCACCCGGCAGGCGGTCCAGCTGCGGGCCGCCGACGCCTACATGGACACCGAGTCCATCCGGGTCACCGCCTACGAGGCCGCCTGGCGGTCCGACGCGGGCCTCGACTGCTCCGGGGCGGCGCTGACCGCCGCCTGGTGGGCCTCCGAGGCGGGCAGGCGGGTCGTGCACAGCGGCCAGCACCTGCACGGCGGCATGGGCGCCGACCTCGACCACCCCGTCCACCGGCACTTCCTGTGGGGCCGGCAGCTCGACGCCTATCTGGGCCACGGCACCGAACTCCTCGCCGAACTCGGCGACCTGCTCGCGAAGGGAGACCCGGCGTGAACCCCACGGACCGACCGGAGGTGAGGACCGGTGACGTGCTGCCGCCGCTGGAGATCCCGGTGACCCGCACCCTGATCGTGGCCGGTGCCGTCGCCTCCCGCGACTACCAGGACGTGCACCACGACGCCGAGGCCGCCCGGGCGAAGGGCTCCCCGGACGTCTTCATGAACATCCTCACCACCAACGGCCTCGTCGGCCGGTACGTCACCGACCACTTCGGCCCGCGCGCGGTGCTCCGCAAGGTCGCCATCCGGCTCGGCGCCCCCAACCACCCCGGTGACACGATGACCCTGACCGGGACCGTGGCAGGGGTGACGGACGGCCCCGGGGGCACCGCCCTCGCCCTCGTCCGCGTCGCCGGGGCCAACGGTCTCGGCCACCACGTCACGGGCACGGTCACGGTGGAGGTGCCGCGATGAGCCTGCGCCGCCCCGACGGCCTCGGCGGCCGGGCGGCCGTCGCCGGCATCGGCGCGACCGAGTTCTCCAAGGACTCCGGCCGCAGCGAACTCTCCCTCGCCGTCGAGGCGGTCCGCGCCGCCCTCGACGACGCCGGGCTCACCCCCGGGGACGTGGACGGGCTCGTCACCTTCACCATGGACACCAACCCCGAGATCACCGTCGCCCAGGCGGCCGGCATCGGTGAACTCACCTTCTTCTCCCGCGTCCACTACGGCGGCGGCGCCGCCTGCGCCACCGTCCAGCAGGCCGCGCTCGCCGTCGCGTCGGGCGTCGCCGAGGTCGTCGTCTGCTACCGGGCCTTCAACGAGCGGTCGGGGCGCCGCTTCGGCTCGGGCGTGCAGCAGCGCGAGCCCTCCGCCGAAGGGGCCGCGCTCGGCTGGCAGCTGCCCTTCGGGCTGCTCACCCCCGCCTCCTGGGTCGCCATGGCCGCCCAGCGCTACCTGCACACCTACGGACTCGCCCCGGAGGTCTTCGGGCACGTCGCCGTCACCGACCGCCGGTACGCGGCGAACAACCCGGCCGCCTACTTCCACGGCAAGCCGATCACCCTCGCCGACCACGCCGCCTCCCGCTGGATCGCGGAGCCGCTCCGTCTCCTCGACTGCTGCCAGGAGACCGACGGCGGCCAGGCGATCGTCGTCACCACCGCCGAGCGCGCCCGCGACCTGCGGCACCCGCCCGCCGTCGTCCTCGCGGCGGCCCAGGGCGCGGGCCGCAAACAGGAGGCCATGACCAGCTTCTACCGGGACGGGCTGACCGGGCTGCCCGAGATGGGTGTCGTGGCCCGCCAGCTCTGGCAGACCTCGGGACTCCGCCCGGCCGACATCGACGTGGGCATCCTCTACGACCACTTCACGCCGTTCGTGCTCATGCAGCTGGAGGAGTTCGGCTTCTGCGGGCCGGGCGAGGGCGGCGACTTCGTCGCGGCGGACGCGCTGCCGATCAACACCCACGGAGGCCAGCTGGGCGAGGCGTACCTCCACGGTATGAACGGCATAGCGGAGGCGGTGCGGCAGCTGCGGGGCACCTCCGTGAACCAGATACCCGGCGCGGCCCGGGCCCTGGTCACGGCCGGCACGGGCGTCCCGACCTCGGGCCTGGTCCTCGGCGCGGACACCTGACGCCGCGCCCCCTGGACCGCCGCGCCCCCTGGACCGCCGCGCCCCCTGGACCGCGGCGCCCCCCCTGGACCGCCGCGCCCCCTGGACCGCCGCGCCCCCCCTGGACCGCCGCGCCCCCTGGACCGCCGCGCCCCCCCTGGACCGCGGCGCCCCCCCCCGGTGGGGCCGGTAGAGCCGGTGAGACCACGGACGGCGCGGGAAGCGGAGGAGGTGGTTCCTTGGGGGTGACCCTGACCTCCGGGCGGCGGCGGCTCCACCCAGAGGAGGTGGGGGCACCCCGAGGACTCCGACCTGAGGGGGAGCCGGGTTCGGGACCTGGGGCCGATCCGCCCGGACCCGGCCGCTCCTAGCGTGGAGTCATGACTCCGCCACCCACTGGCCCCGTCTGCGCCGACGCCTCGACGGCCGCCACCCGGCCCGCACGGCGCACGGCCCCGCGCACCTCGCCGCACCAGGGCCCGCGCCCGTTCGCGTACCCCTCCTTCTCCTCCTTCGTGAAGGCGCGGCAGCCGCTGCTGCTGCGCACGGCCCGGTCGCTGACCGCGAACCCGAGCGATGCCGAGGACCTGCTCCAGACCGCGCTCACCAAGACCTTCGTGGCCTGGGAGCGGATCGAGGACCACCGGGCCCTCGACGGGTACGTCCGCCGGGCGCTGGTGAACACCCGCACCTCGCAGTGGCGCAAGCGCAAGGTCGAGGAGTTCGTCTGCGAGGAGCTCCCCGAGCCCACCGGCCCCGCCGAGCCGGACCCGGCCGAGCGCCAGGTCCTCCACGACGCCATGTGGCGCGCCGTGATGAAGCTCCCCGAGCGGCAGCGGCAGATGGTCGTCCTGCGGTACTACGAGGACCTCAGCGAGGCCCAGACGGCCGAGGTGCTCGGAGTCTCCGTGGGCACGGTGAAGAGCGCGGTCTCCCGCGCCCTGGGCCGCCTCCGCGAGGACCCGGAACTCACGGTGGGCGTCGGGGCCTGAACCCCCGGACCGCCGGCTTCCCGGCCGCCGGGGACCGCCGCCGGCCGGCCCTCGAACCCCTCACCACCGGCCCGGACGTGGTCGGTCGTCGACCTCCGCCAGTGATCACTGGCAATTTCGATACTCCCGGGTAGTGACATACCGCGCGGTACGTGCGCAGAATCTGCACACCCTTACTGCCACGTAGCGCCCACCGGGAGGACGCCCCGTGTACAGCACCATGCAGGACGTACAGCTCACCATCAGCCGGATCCTCGAGCACGGCCGACGGGTCCACGGGCGGTCCACCGTCACGACCTGGACCGGCGAGCCGGAACCACACCGCCGCACCTTCGCCGAGATCGGCGACCGTGCCGCCCAGCTCGCCAACGCGCTCCGCGACGAGCTGGGCGTCCAGCCGGGCGAGGCCACGGCGACGCTGATGTGGAACAACGCCGAGCACGTCGAGGCGTACTTCGCGCTGCCCTCCATGGGCGCCGTCCTGCACACCCTCAACCTGCGCCTTCCCCCCGAGCAGCTGGCCTTCATCGTCAACCACGCCGCCGACCGGGTCGTCCTCGTCAACGGTTCGCTGCTCCCCCTCCTCGCCCCGCTCCTGCCGCACCTGCCGACGGTCGAGCACGTCGTCGTCTCGGGCCCCGGCGACCGCTCCCTCCTGGAGGGCGCCGCGCCGCGCGTCCACGAGTACGAGGAGCTGATCGCGGGCCGCCCGACCGGCTACGACTGGCCCGAGCTGGACGAGCGTTCGGCCGCGGCCATGTGCTACACCTCCGGCACCACCGGCGACCCGAAGGGCGTCGTCTACTCCCACCGCTCGATCTACCTGCACTCCATGCAGGTGAACATGACCGAGTCGATGGGCCTGACGGACAGCGACACGACCCTGGTCGTCGTCCCGCAGTTCCACGTCAACGCCTGGGGCCTGCCGCACGCCACCTTCATGACCGGCATCAACATGCTCATGCCGGACCGCTTCCTCCAGCCGGCCCCGCTCGCCGAGATGATCGAGCGCGAGAAGCCGAGCCACGCCGCCGCCGTCCCCACCATCTGGCAGGGCCTGCTCGCCGAGGTCACCGCCAACCCGCGCGACCTCTCCTCCATGAAGCAGGTCACCATCGGCGGCGCGGCCTGCCCGCCCTCCCTCATGGAGGCGTACGACCGCCTCGGCGTCCGTCTCTGTCACGCCTGGGGCATGACGGAGACCTCCCCGCTCGGCACCATGGCGCACCCGCCGGCCGGGCTGACCCCGGAGGAGGAGTGGCCGTACCGCGTCACGCAGGGACGTTTCCCCGCGGGCGTCGAGGGCCGGCTCGTCGGCCCCTCCGGCGAGCACCTGCCCTGGGACGGCGAGTCCGCGGGCGAGCTGGAGGTGCGCGGCACCTGGATCGCGGGCGCGTACTTCGGCGGCGTCGGCGCCGACCCGATCCGCCCCGAGGACAAGTTCAGCGAGGACGGCTGGCTGAAGACCGGCGACGTCGGCGTGATCAGCCCCGAAGGCTTCCTCACCCTCACCGACCGCGCCAAGGACGTCATCAAGTCCGGCGGCGAGTGGATCTCCAGCGTGGAGCTGGAGAACGCGATCATGGCGCACCCGGCCGTCGCCGAGGCCGCCGTCGTCGCCGTCCCGGACGAGAAGTGGGGCGAGCGCCCGCTCGCGACCGTCGTCCTCAGGGAGGGCGAGACCGCCGACTACACGACCCTGCGGGACTTCCTCGCCACCGAGGGCGGCATCGCCAAGTGGCAGCTGCCGGAGCGCTGGGCGATCGTGCCGGCGGTCCCGAAGACCAGCGTCGGCAAGTTCGACAAGAAGGTGATCCGCAAGCAGTACGCGGAGGGCGAGCTGGACGTCACCCAGCTCTAACCGGACGTCGCCCGGCTCCGGCCGGGCGGCAGCCGGCTCCGGCCGGGCGGTACCGGGGGCGGGGTAGGGCCACGACGGCCCTACCCCGCCCTTCAGTTGGTGCCGATCTTCGCCAGCAGGTCGACGATCCGGGCCTGGACCTCGGCGCTGTTGGAGCGCTCGGCCAGGAAGAGGACCGTCTCGCCGGAGGACAGCTCGGGCAGCCGCTCGGCGTCGAGGTCGGCCGAGGTGTAGACGACCAGCGGGGTGCGGTTGAGCTGCCCGTTCGCCCGCAGCCAGTCGATGATCCCGGCCCGCCGACGGCGTACCTGCATGAGGTCCATGACCACCAGGTTCGGCCGGGTCTCGCCGGCCAGCGCCACCGCCTCCGTGTCCGTGGCCGCGCGCACCACCTGCATCCCGCGCCGCTCCAGGGTGGCGGAGAGGGCGTCCGCGATGTGCTCGTTCTCCTCGATGACCAGCACCCGCGAGGGGTGCTGCTCGCTGTCGCGCGGCGCGAGCGCCTTGAGCAGCACGGCGGGATCGGCGCCGTACGCCTCCTCGCGGCCCGCCTGCCCGAGTCCGGCCGCGAGCAGCACCGGCACCTCGGCGGCGACGGCCGCCTGGCGCAGCGACTGGAGCGCGGTCCGGGTGATGGGGCCGGTCAGCGGGTCGACGAAGAGCGCGGCCGGGAAGGCGGCGATCTGCGCGTCGACCTCCTCGCGGGAGTGCACGATCACCGGCCGGTAGCCGCGGTCGCTCAGCGCCTGCTGGGTGGCCACGTCCGGCGCGGGCCAGACGAGCAGCCGGCGCGGGTTGTCGAGCGGCTCCGGGGGGAGTTCGTCGTCGACGGGGAGCGGCGCGGGCCGGTTGACGACCTCGACCGCGCCACCGGGGCCGTCGAGCGGCTCGGGTCCCTCGTCGGAGCCCTCGGCCGGTGCCCCTATCGCGTACGCCCGCCCACGGCCCTCGGACTCGGCGGCGGGCGGCAGCCCGACGGGCTCCGGTACGGACGGGGTCACGGGCGCGGGCGTCGCGGTGGCGGCCGGAAGCGGGGCCGGCGGGTCGAGCTCCGGCGGCGTCGCGAGCTTGCG
Organism: Streptomyces sp. NPDC056503; assembly: GCF_042794995.1. Taxonomy (NCBI): domain Bacteria; kingdom Bacillati; phylum Actinomycetota; class Actinomycetes; order Kitasatosporales; family Streptomycetaceae; genus Streptomyces; species Streptomyces sp. NPDC056503. Next base: position 52,120 of record NZ_JBHTST010000034.1, on the reverse strand, counting down.
GCGCCGGCCCGAACCGTTCGACGGAGCGGCCACGGGCGTCCCCGCCTGCGCCGGCGGCGCGAAGGGCACCCCCTGGCCGAGCGTGCGCACGCTGAACGCCCGCCCCTGCGTGGAGTCCTTCGGCAGCGGAGCCGACGGCGGAACCGGGCCCGGCGCGGGCGCGGGCGCGGGCATCGGGAGCTCGGGAGGCAGCGGTACGGAACCGGTGCCCGTGCCGTTCGCGGGGGTGGCGGAGGCGGTCGGCGACGGAGCGGCCGGCGGTACGGCGACGGGCCCGGGAAGGGGCATCGGTTCGGGCGCGGGCGCGGGCGCGGGCATGGGCGGGGCGACCGGAGCCAGACCGGTGGCCGGGACCGCGGTGGCCGCCGGTGCGGCCGGGGCCGCCGGGAGGGGATGCGGCAGCGGGGGAGTGTGGCCGGCGGGCACGTCCCGTACGGCCTCGTGCCCCTGCCGGTCCCCGGCACTGGCACCGGCACCGGCACCGGCTTCACGCCCGGCCTCGTGCCCGACGGCCCGCCCGGTCCCGTGCCCGGCCGCACGTCCTGCTTCGTGCCCGGCCACGTGCCCGGGCCCGCGGTCGGCTTCGTGCCCGTCCTCGTCCCGTACGGCGGTCGGCGGTTCCTCGCGGTCGGCCTCGGCCGGCGGCAGCGCGAACGGCGTCCGGGGCGCCGCCTCGGCGGCGGCGGCCCTTTCCTGCGCGGCGGCGAGCGCGCGCCGACGGCGGCCGGTCGGCCGCTCGGCCTCGGTGCCCTCGGGGGAGACCACGGCGATCGCGGCGCCCTGCGGCGCGGCCGGCAGGGCAGGGGTCAGCGCGGGAGCACCGGCAGGCTCGGCGGCGACGCCCTGCGGCGGCACGGCGGCACCGAGCGCCGCCCGCTCCTGGGCGCCCTCGGCCGCGGTCACCACGGCGCCCTCGGCGGGGCGGCCCCGGCGGCGGCCGGTCGGCTCGACGCCGGCGGACTGCTGGGCGGGGATCAGCTCGGCGGGCCCCGGGGCCTCCTCCGTACGGGCGCGACGGCGTCCGCCACCGGCGGCCGGCACGGCGACCGCCTCGGCGCCGCCCTCCGGAGAGGTCGCGCTCTCCAGGAACGCGTCGGTGGACCCGCGCCGCGCCCGGCGCCGCCCGGAACCGCCCGCGGTCCCGCCGCCCGCCGTCCCGCCGTCCGCGGGACCGGAGGCCTGCGCGGGCAGCGCGGGTACACCGCCCTCCGCCCCGGCGGAGGAGGCGCCGGGCGCGCGCTCCGGCTCGGTCCCGGTCCCGGTCGTGGGCTCGGTCCTGGGCTCGATCTCGGTCCTGGGCTTCGCCTCGGCCGCGGGAACGGTCCCCCGACCCGCGCCGATCGGCACCTCCAGGACGTACGCCCCGCCGCTTGTCCCCGGCACCTCATGGGTCTGCACGACACCGCCGTGCGCCGCCACGATGCCGCGCACGATGGGCCCGTGCACCGGGTCGCCGCCCGCGTACGGGCCGCGGACCTCGATGCGGACGACCTCGCCGCGCTGCGCCGCCGCGACCACGATCGTCGAGTCGGCGGGGGTGGCGGCGCCCTGCGCCGAGGCGCGGGTCTTGCCGGTGGCGTCGACCCCGGCCACGTCCGCGACGAGATGGGCGAGCGCCGTCGTCAGCCGTCCGGCGTCGACCTCGGCCTCGATCGGCGGCGCGTGCACGGCGAACTGGGCGCGGCCCGGGCCGATCAGCTCCAGCGCCGCGTCGATGCCGCCGGTCACGATCCCGTCGAGCAGCGCGACCTTCCGGTCCAGCTCCTCCTCGCCGGCGGCCAGGCGCTGGTAGCCGAGGACGTTGTCGACGAGGGCGGTCATCCGGGCGTACCCGGCGACCAGGTGGTGCAGCACCTGGTTGGCCTCGGGCCACAGCTGCACGCCGTCGTCGGCGGCGAGCGACCCCAGCTCCCCGCGCAGCTCCTCCAGGGGCCCGCGCAGCGACTCGGCCAGCACGGCGGTCAGCTGGGCGTGCCGGGAGGCGAGGGCCGCGTACTTCTCCGCCTGCGCCTCGCGCTCGGCCGCGTGCCGCTCGGCGCGGTCGGCGAGCTCGGCGGTGTGCTTCTCGACCAGCTCCTCGTGCGGCCTGCGGTCGGTGAAGGTCATCACGGCGCCGACGAGCTGGTCGCCGTCCCGCACCGGAGCGGTCGTCAGGTCGACCGGCACGCGGTCGCCGCTCTTCGACCACAGGACCTGCCCGCGCACCCGGTGCTTGCGGCCGGACTTGAGGGTGTCGGCGAGCGGGGAGTCCTCGTACGGGAAGGGGGTGCCGTCGGCGCGCTTGGCGAGGATCAGCGGGTGCAGCTCGGCGCCGCCGAGCTCACCGGCGCGGTAGCCGAGGATCTGCGCGAAGGCGGGGTTCACGAGGACGACCCGGCCGTCGGTGTCCGTGCCGACGACGCCCTCGGAGGCGGCCCGCAGGATCATCTCGGTCTGCCGCTGCGAGCGGGCCAGCTCGGCCTCGGTGTCGAGGGTGCCGGTGAGGTCGCGGACGACGAGCATCAGCAGCTCGTCGCCGGTGTAGCTGGAGTACGAGTCGTATGCCTCGCGCCCGTCCTCCAGGCTGGCGCTCGTCACCTCCACCGGGAACTCGCCGCCGTCCGTGCGGCGGGCGATCATCCGGGTCGGCGTGGTCCGGCCGCGCTCGTCCGACGGATCGGGGCGGCGCATCGAGCCGGGGATCAGGCGCGAGTCGAAGGTGGGCAGCAGATCGAGCAGCCCGCGCCCGACGAGCGCGGTGCCGGGGGTCTCGAACATGCCGAGGGCGATGGTGTTGGCGTTGACGACCGTGCCGTTGCAGTTGACGAGCACGAGGCCGTCGGGGAGGGCGTCGAGTATGGCTGCGAGGCGAGCAGCGCCTCGGGATGGCCTGCTGCTCACGACGACGTTTCCTCCCTGACGCCTGCAATTGCCTGCGGGCCGTGCCCGCGGTGTGTGCCGTCCGGCATGTGCCGTGACGGCGGGCCGGCCCCATCTTGCCCCTCGGGCGGCGGCCCTGTCACTGAGGGAGTCTAACGGCGCCCCCGAGCGTCAGCCCCGGACGCTCGGAAGGAGCGGTTCCACGTTCTCCCAGCGGTCGATCTCGCAGCCGTTCGAACGGGTGAACCGGGCCTCGATCCGACGCCCCTGCCACACGCCCGTCACCTGGGCGGTCACCGGCCCGCCGTACACCTGCGCGCACATCCGGTCCGCCGGCACCGGCGCGAAGGGGTCCTCCCCGGCGCGCGCGAAGCCCTCCAAGCGCGCGCAGGCCCGCGCGGCCGCCGGATGATCGCCGCCGGGCCGGTCGTCACAGGTCAGCTTCCAGCTCCCTTCGGCGGCCGGGTTCCCGCTCCCGGTGACGGTCACCGTCAGCGAGTCGGGCGGCGACAGCAGCGGCAGCGGCGGAAGCGGCACGGCCGGGGCGGCCCCGGCGGCGGTGCCGGCGAGCCCGGCGGCGAGGGCCGTGGCGAGCGCTGTGGAGAGGGCGAGACGGCGCAGCGGCATGGAGCGACTCCGGATACGTGCGTAATGCGTGCGTACGGGGCTACGGGACTACGGGGGTGCGGGGTGCGGCTTACGGGAATGGCGGGATCGCTCGGGAGCGGGAGGTCCCGGGCCCCCGGCCCGCCACCCCTCTAACGCTCCGGCCCCACGGGCGTTGCGCAACCGGGGTGCGCCGGGCGGGGGCCCGGGGTGTGCCCCGGGGGCGGAGCCGGGACGCGCCGAGGGCTTTGCCCTGCACCCCGCACGCCTAGTACGGTGAAAGCGATTGGTGACACCAGGCTCGCCTGTGTCATCATCTGCACGCACCGTCCGCGCATGCGCGTGGTGCGAGGAGGCGTCGCCTAGTCCGGTCTATGGCGCCGCACTGCTAATGCGGTTTGGGTTTTACCGCCCATCGAGGGTTCAAATCCCTCCGCCTCCGCTTCAGGAAGCCCCGGCCCCACGGCCGGGGCTTCCGCCGTTCCCGGACCGTTCTCCCCTTCGCCCGCCCGCTCGCGCCTTCTCGCGCCTCCCTGGCGTCTTCTCGCCAGGGAGGGGGCACCGGGAACGTGCCCTCGTGTGACCCGGGTCTCTTCCTGCCCCTCCAGCCCCGTTTCCCCCGCTGGAACCCCTCGCTCCACCCCGCCGTCCACGATGCCCTCAGATGGCGTTTTCGCAGGTCAGAAGGGGTGGGGTAATCGGATTTCACATGACGGCGGGACTCATGTAATGTTCTTCCTGTCGCCGGGACAGCGGGCCGAAAGGCCGGGAAACGGAGACAAGAACTAAAAACAAGCACTCGTAGCTTAACGGATAGAGCATCTGACTACGGATCAGAAGGTTGCAGGTTCGAATCCTGCCGAGTGCACCAGAGGGAAACAGGCTAAGTGCCTGATCAGAAGCCCCGACTCGCTCCGGTGAGTCGGGGCTTCTGCGTTGCTCCGACCGCCCGGATCTCACGTTCTCTCACATGCGGTTGTTGATCATGGCTAGCCGAGCAGGTCGGCCAGCTTCTCCGACCCCGCGCGCAGGCTCTGCGGGTCGGGGTGGACGTAGACCCGTTTCGTGAACGACAGGTCGCTGTGGCCGGCCCACGCCGAAACGACCGTGTCCGGCACGCCGTTGTTCGCCATCCAGGACAGGCAGGCGTGCCGTGCGTCGTACAGCCGGACCTTCCGCACGCTCGCCCGCTCCATCCGCTTGTACGCCTCGCGCCGGAGCCAGTCGGTTTTCACCGCGCGCCCGAGCTCGTCGACGACGACCCGCCCGGAGCCCTCGTACCCGTCGCCGGCCTTCAGCCGCTCCTGATGCTGCCGGGACCGGAACGCCTTCAGCGCGCCGAGGACGACCGCGGGCAGCGGCAGCTTCCGCTCACCGGCCTCGGATTTGGCGTCCTTCTCGATGACGACGCCCTCGACGAGCGTGCGCGTCGTCTCGACCGAGAGGGTGCCCGCGGTGAGGTCGACGTCCCGCCACCGCAGGCCGCAGACCTCGGCCGGCCGCAGACCGATCAGCGACAGCAGCATCACGGCGTACAGCCGGTCATGGGCGACGCTCGCGAGGAACTCCTTCACCTCGTCCTCGGACCAGGGCACGCGTTCCTTCTTGCGCGCCCGGTCGGCCTTCCGGGCCTGGCGCGGAATCGTGACGTGCTCGGCGACGTTCCGGGCGATCAGGCCGCGGCGGATGGCGAGGTTGAGCGCGGCCCGCAGGCGCCCGAGGGTGAGGCTCACGGTACGGACGCTCAGTCCGGTACCCGGCTTCCCGCCGATGCGGCGCGCGCTCGTCAGCATCCAGTCGATGAGCGACTCGACGTCGTCCTCGGTGAGGTCCTGGAGCGTCTTGCTCCCGAGGTGGGCACGGACGTAGCGCATGGCGTCCTCGTAGCTGCGCGCGGTGGCCCGCTCGACGTCTCGCGTTGCCGCCTTCAGCCACATGTCGACGAGCTCGGCCACGGTCGTCTTGCTCGGCGCCACGAACGTGCCGGTGGCTCGCTGGTGCCGGATCCGCGCGTACTCGTTCTCCGCCTCGGTCTTGGTGTCCCGGGTGACGGTGAGCTGCCGGCGCTTCATCTTCGGCAGACCGGTCACCGGGTCGACGACCACCGCGCCGGTGCTCTCGTCGCGCACGGGCACGGGGTCGACGTCGACGACGAACCGCCACCGGGCCTTCCCGCCCTTGAGTACGACCTTCTTGATCGGGTCAGCCATCGTCCCCCCAGTCCCTCGGTTTCCTGTCTCGCAGTCCAACGGCGCGCGAGCCGAGTTCGAACAGCGCGCGGTGCCGGCTGCGCTCTTCCGCGTCGGCGTCCGCCGGGTAGGACAGTGGCCGCTTGGCGAGCGCCCACTCCCAGGCCCGGACGCCCTCGACGGTGCCCGCTCCGGTGACGTCCGTCTGCTCGCGAGCGTCGTAGGGGAGCAGCAGAGTCAGCGGGGAGACGTTGAGGACGACGGCCAGGGCCATCAGGTCGTCAACGTCGACGCGGCGAACTCCCCGGTCTGACGGCTCAGCTCCGTTCTCGATCTTGTTGAGCGCGTCGGCGCTCAGCGCCCGTCCGTGCTCTTTCAGCGCTGTCGACAGCGCCCGGAGCGTCAGCCCCCGGCCTGCCCGCAGTCGCTTCACGTTGGCGGCAACAGTCCGCCCCGTCGGTCCCAACTCGATACGTCCCGTCGTCATGATCCGGACGGTATCAGTCGAGCTTTTCTCGACAGAAGTCCGGATCTTGCGGACCGGGATGATCCCGGTTACGCTCCGCATCATCCCGGTGATTACCGCGATGATGCAAGTCTTTGTCGCGAAAAATTCGACAGGAGGCTGTAGTGCGACAGATCATGACGCCTGCGGAAGTCCAGTCCGAGTACGGCATCGCCGTGCAGACGCTGGCCAACTACCGCTGCCAGGGAGTCGGGCCCTCCTATGTGAAGAAGACGCCCGGTCGGGGTGGTCGCGTGGTCTACCGGCGGGCCGCCATCGAGGCGTGGCTCGACGCGCGCACCGTGCCGACCGAGGCCGCCGCATGAGCGCCACGCTTGACGAGGTCCGGCAGTGGCCGGCCACCGTGGCGGTACCCGAGGCCGCGGCTGTGCTCGGCGTCTCGAAGTCCCACCTGTACGAGCTGATCAAGCGCGGTGAGGCCCCGGTGCGCACGCTCTCGTTCGGCACCCGCCACCGCGTGATCACGGCCTCGCTCGTCGCGCTCCTCGAAGCCGCGTGAAAGCGGCCCCCAGCAGGCGCGTCAACGCCAGCGCTGAGGGCCTATCCGATCCCAGTAACGCCGAAGCCCCGGGCTCCTCGCTCACCAGCGACCCAGGGCTTCAACGAAAGAAACGGACTTCCCGCATGATGGCACAGCCCCGCCCCGAAGCGCCCGCCGACCGCTGCGAGCCGGTCCCCTGCTCCACGCACGCGTGGTGCGTCATACAGGGTCGCCACGAGGACCACGCCTCGGCGCCGACCCGCGCCGGCGCCGGCCGCGGTGGGCTGCTCGACGCCCTGGTGCTCGCGTCCGGGGCCGACGCCCCGACCGTGGGCTTCCTCGACCTCGACCTCTCCCCCGCCGAGCTCCGCCAGCAGTGCCGGGACCTCCGCGCCCACCTGGACAAGGTCGAAGCGCTCGCCGACGCCCTCGACGCCGCGGACCGAGGCGGCGAGCGCCCGTGACCCGCACTCCCCTCGACGGCGCGCTGTGGCTCGTCCGCCACGGCTTCCCCGTCTTCCCGTGCGATCACCCCTCTACCCCGCGCTGCACCGGCCTGCACAAGACCTGCGACGGGTCCCGGGGCAAGCACCCGGCCGTTGCCTTCACCAGGGCCTGGACCCTGGACGAACGCCGCACGCACGAGACGTTCGCCCGCGGACTGCGGAACCCCGCCGTCGCCGTAGGCGCCTGCTCGGGCCCGGGAGGGTCGCGCCTCCTCGTCGTCGACAGCGACCGCCCCGGGGCCATCGACGACGTAGCAGCCGCCCACGGCCAGCGGTGGCCGGCCACCATGCGCGTCCTGACCGCGAAGGGGCACCACGACTACCTGTGGGCTCCCCCTGCGCTCAAGCTCGGCAACGGCCTCGGCGCCTTGCACGGCCAGTTCGACGGGGACGTGCGGGCCGGGAACGCCTACGTCGTCGGCCCCGGGGCCCGGCACGCTTCCGGCGCGTTGTACGAGCTGGCCGACCCCGAGCAGCCGCCCGTTCCCGCGCCGGCCTGGTTGCTGGACGCGCTGGTCACCAAGCCGTCGTTCCCGTCCCGCCGCACCAGGTGGCGGGACGCGGCGCCGGCGGGTGGGGACGAGCGCGCCCGCGGGCTCGTCGCGTTCATCCTCGACTCCCGCCAGGGCGACCGGAACAACCGGCTCTTCTGGGCCGCCTGTCGGGCGGCCGAGGACGTCCGGGCCGGCCGCGAGGACCCCCGGGACGCCCTGCTCGGTGCTGCGGTTCGGGCCGGGCTGGACGCCCGGGAGGCCGCCGCCACCATCCGATCCGCGTACAACCGCATGGGAGCCACCGCATGACGACCCCGCCGCCGAGCAACCCCATGGCCGTGGCGCGGGACCTGCTGCCGTCCTGGACCGACAAGGGGCGCCCCACGCTGCTGCACTGGCGGGGGCAGTGGATGGAGTGGCAGGGCACGCACTGGCGCGAGCTGGACGCCGCCGAGGTCCGCTCGGTCGCGTACAAGGAGCTGGAGCACGCCACCTTCGAGTTCGAGACGCCCAAGGGCGGCGTGGAGATCAAGCCGTGGGCGCCGACGAAGAAGAAGATCGCCGACCTCATGGAGGCCATGTCGGCCATCCGCATTCTCTCGCCGAGCCTGGACGCCCCGACCTGGACGGACGGCACCGCGCAGAAGTCGCCCGTCGTCGCGTGCACCAACGGCCTGTTGGAGGTCACCAGCAGGGAACTCCGGCCGCTCACACCGGAGTTCTTCAACCTCGTGTCCGTGCCGTTCGACTACGACGCGGCAGCCGACTGCCCCACGTGGCTCGGGTTCCTGCGCAAGGTATGGCCGGACGACGCCGAGTCGGTCCAGGCCGTACAGGAGTGGTTCGGGTACATCCTCTCCGGGCGCACCGACCAGCAGAAGATCCTGCTCGTCGTCGGGCCGACCCGGTCCGGGAAGGGGACGATCGCGCGCGTCCTCGGCATGCTCGTCGGGAAGGGTAACGTCGCCGGTCCCACGCTGGCCGGCCTCGCGACGAACTTCGGTCTGTCCCCCTTGCTCGGCAAGCCGCTGGCGGTCATCTCCGACGCCCGTCTCGCGGGCCGCGACGGGCACCAGGTCGTCGAGCGGCTGCTGACCATCTCCGGCGAGGACACCCTCGACGTCGACCGGAAGTACCGGGAGCCCTGGACGGGGAAGATCCCGGCCCGACTGATGATCCTGTCCAACGAGCTGCCGAACTTCGGCGACTCCTCGGGCGTCATCGCCCGCCGCTTCATCGTGCTGAACATGACGGTGAGCTGGCTCGGAAAGGAGGACCCCGCCCTCACGGACAAGCTGGCCGCCGAACTGCCCGGCATCCTCAACTGGTCGTTGCAGGGGCTCGCTCGACTGGAGGCCAACGGACGCATCACGCAACCGTCCTCGTCCACGGACGCCATCGTCACCATGCAGGACACCGCCTCGCCGACGTCCGCATTCGTCCGTGACCGCTGCGAGGTGGGCCCGTCCTGCTCGGTCCCGGTCGACGCACTGTGGGAGATGTGGAAGGACTGGGCCGAGGACCAGGGCGTCCGCCCGGGGAACAAGGCTCTGTTCGGCCGCAACCTGCTCTCCGTCGAGCCGCGCCTTCGGCGAGCCAAGCCGCGCATCAACGGCCGGCAGGTGCCGGTGTACGAGGGCATCGGAGTGAAGGGGTACGCCGACAATGGCGAACTCCCCGGCTCACCCGGCTCACCCGGCAACGCCGCAGGTCAGGCCCCTGCCCCCGAGGTGCACCACACGGCTCACCCTGGCTCACTCTTCGATGGCGAGCCGGGCATGAGCCGGGCGCGGCGGGCCGCACGGCTCAGTGAAGTCGCAGGTCAGAGGGATGCGAGCCGGGGTGAGCCGGGTGAGCCGGGCGATTTCCCATTGTCGGCACACCCTGGCCGTAAATCCCCGTGCGCTCAGTGCTCCCGTCCCCAGTGGAACGCAGAGGGATCCCCCCTCTGCTACGACTGCCGCGCCGCGGCCTGACCGAAGGACCGAGCATGACCGACGAACAGCTCAAGGCCCGAGCGCTCGCCATCGTCGCCACCATCGCAGAGGACCGGTACGCCGACGTCGACCCGTTGCTGTCAGACCTTGACCCCGAGGCCACGGCGACCGTCGTCGCCGCGCTCGCCGCGCTCGCCCTGCGGTGCTGGCTTCCGGACGCGGCGGCCGGCGCCGACCCCGCCGCGCGACACCATGCGGCGCGACGCGTACGGCTTCACCTGCTCGCCGTCGTCGACGCCGCCGCCTGACGGCTCGGCAGGCATGGACCACCCCGGGGCGGGGGTGAATCTTCGCCCCGGGGCGGGTCCGAAGCGCAGGCGGGGGTGTCGCGCGCGTAACCGCGAGTTTCACCCCCCTTTCTGAGGCGCCTGTAACCAGCGGTTACGGGCGGTGACCTGCGTAAATGGGGGTTCCTGACGGACCCCCGCGCGGTAAAATCACTACACCTGTAGTGCCCCTGAGGGGGCACGCATCACCCCTGTGAGGAGAAACCGATGGACGCTCAGACCCGCAACCGCCCCGCCTGGCTCGACGAGCAGGAGACCCGCTCCAAGACGAGCGTGGAGCTCCGCCAGGAGCGGCACCAGCTCGTGAAGCAGGCGCGGGAGATCTACCGGCGCAGCGCGCGGGAGTCCCGCGACCTCAGCTCGGCGGAGGCGACCGAGTTCGACGGCCTGGACCGGCGGATCACCGACCTGACCGATCAGATCGACCAGACCGAGGCGGCGGAGCACCGGGCCGCGCTGACGGCCGAGCCGATCCGCGGCGGAGCGAGCCGAGTCGACGACGGCACCCGCAGCGCGACCGGGCTGCCCGGCCGGCGGTCGTCCTCGGCCGTCCGGCTGACGCGCGACCAGCGCATGACGGACCACGTGCGGAGCCGCGGCTACTCGGGCGGCGCCGACCTGTCGTTCGACCGCCTGGTGCGCGGGATGCTCACCGGCGACTGGATCGGGGCGGACGCCGAACGGCGGGCCCTGTCGGAGGGCGTGCCGGGGGCCGGCGGTGTCCTGGTGCCGACGCCGCTTGCCGCGCGGGTGCTCGACCTCGCCCGTGCGCAGGCTCGCGTGATGCAGGCCGGCGCGTCGACCGTGCCGATGGAGTCGCAGACGCTCAAGATCGCGCGACAGACCGGTGACCCGGCGCTCGCCTGGCACACCGAGGCGGCGGCGATCACCCCGTCCGATCTCAGCTTCGACTCGATCACCCTGAAGGCGCAGACCCTGCCGTGCCTCGTGAAGGCGTCCATCGAGGTCCTGGAGGACGTCGACAACCTGGACAACATCATCACGAACAGCGTCGCGAAGGCGATCGCGCTGGAGCTCGACAGGGTGGCGCTGCGGGGAACGGGCACGGCGCCGGAGCCGCGCGGTCTGCGGAACACCTCCGGTATCACCGTGACCGACCTCGGCGCAGCCGCCGGCGCGGCGCCGACGTGGGACAACTACGTCCAGGCCGTGGGCACGGTGCGGGGCGAGAACTTCGAGCCGAACGCCGCGATCCACAACCCGCGCACCGAGACCGACCTGTCGCTGCTGAAGGACTCCCAGGGACAGTACCTTCAGCCGCCCGCGGCCCTGTCGGCGCTTCAGCAGCTCACCACCACGCAGGTCCCGGTCAACCTCACGCACGGCACGGCGACGGACGCGTCCGAGGCGTACGTCGGGGACTGGTCGCAGCTCATCATCGGCATGCGCACCTCGTTCTCCATCCGGCCGCTCGTCGAGCGGTACGTCGAGACCGGGGAGATCGGGTTCTTCGCCTACCTGCGCGCCGACGTCGCCGTGGCGCACCCCGAGGCGTTCAACGTCCTCACCGGCATCGTCCCGGCGGCCTGATCATGCGCCTGTCGGACGTGTTCACCGAGGACGAGGCGGACCTGTCGAAGTTCGAGGCGCCGGAGAACCCCCCGGCGCCGGCCCCGGCCCGCGTACCTGAGCGGGCCGCCGAGGACCTGCTCGTCGACGTAGGCCGCGGCCGGGCGGTGCAGGTGTTCAAGGGGGACGTGATCCCCTCTCGGCTGGCGGGCCTTCCCCGCCGGCCGATGCACGCTTCCCCCGCGGCCAACCGGGGGAAGGCCAGGACCACAAGCCGTAGGGGTGCGGTGTAGGTCCCGGGCCGGTCGGTGGCCCCCGGGCGATCCTCACCGCCCGGGGGCCTTCCTGGCTCGTCAGCCGGTCACGTCGGACGCCGTCCGACGAGCGTCATGCGGGGGCGTGGTGAGCCGCATGCGGGCGGGGGCGACGCCGTCGGGGTAGACGCCGTGGGCCCACAGATCGCGGTAGCCGTGGGCGAGGAACCCGACCGCGAGCCGGACGGCGTCCGACGCCGTCATACCGGTCCGCATCAGGGCGGCCAGGTCGTCCGACAGGGCGTCGTCGACGCGGACGCTCATCCGCTTTCCGGCCTTCGGCGGGGTGCTCACTGGCCGGCCCCCTCGCCCTTGAGGTCGTCGAGGGTGCGGTACGCGGGCGGGTGCTGCTCGGCCTTGCGGCGCAAGTAGGCGGTCTCCCAGTCGAGGCCGAGGTCGGCCTCGCCCGCGAGGATGGCGCGGATGGCCAGCTGGATGTAGCCGACGCGGTCGGCGACGACCCTGCGGTGCTTGACCTCGTCGATCAAGTCCGGCGCGGGCGCGGGCACGTCGAGGAGGTCGGCGATCGTGGCGAGCAGCCCGAGGACGGGCTCGGACACACCGAGCGAGGCGGCGGGCGCGGGCACCGTGGCAGCGCCGAGGCGGCGCAGCTCGGACGCGTAGGCGCCCCGGGTCTGCCCCGGCTCGACGGCCGGAAGGACGCCGAGGACTACCGTCTCGACGGCGTCGAGGTCGTCGTCGGAGGCGGCCAGCCGGTCCGCGATCACGAGGGCCTGCGCGCGGCGCAGCGCCTCGGTCATGGCCGCGCGGGGGCGCCGGGCGTCGAGCCGGTCGGCGAGGTCCTGCAACGGCGCGGACAGGCTGGCGGGCGGTACAGTCGTGCTCATGACGAGGGGACTCCTTGACCTGAAGGGGTTCGGATCAAGGCCCCGGGCGGTATCCGGACCGCCGAATCGGGGCCGCCTCTGTCTCACAGGCGTCTAACGGACGCTGTGTGACGAGGTGGAGCCGGGGGTTCTGAACACGTCCGCAGGCGCCTACCTACGGACTGTGTGGACACACTGGACGCCCTTCAAATCACTACGGATCAGAAGGTTGCAGGTTCGAATCCTGCCGAGTGCACACAGGTGAGAGGCCCGGACGAGAGTCCGGGCCTCTTGCGTTATCGGGCTGTACAGCAGCGAAGTACAGCAACCGCGCCGATCGCGATCAACCGATGGCGGTCCCGCCCATCACGTCGGACAGCTTGCCGATCGCGGTACGCACCTCTTCCTCGCTCGCCTCGGCGTAGACCTCCATCGTCATGGCGATCTGCGAGTGGCGAAGGATCCTCTGCGCCACCTTGGGGTGGACCTTGAGGGCGACCAGGAGCGAGCTGCACGTGTGCCGGGTGTTCCGGAGCGGGATCACCCGGAGGCCGGCGCGACGGGCCCGCAGGGCGAACATCCGGGTCAGGTTCCCCGGCTCGATCGGGGTGCCGTACTTCGTCGTGAAGACGAGCCCGCGGCTGTCCTGCCACAGGTCGCCGGCCGCCTTCCGGTCCCCGAGCTGCTGAGCGCGCCGCATCCGAAGCGCCTTGAGGCAGACGGCGGGCAGCGGCAGGAAGTCGTCCGACTCCTCGGTCTTGGTCTCCCGGTGGAGCAGTTGGCGTCCGGCCCGCTGGATCTGGTGGTCCACGTAGATCTCTCCGGTCTCGAAGTCGACCGACTCCCACGTCAGCCCCAGAACCTCACCACGGCGGAGCCCGAGGCACAGCACGAGCATCCAGGCCGCGAAGAGGTGATCGTCCCGGTCGGCCGCGTCCGCGAGGAACTGACCCGCCTCGGCGACGGACCACGGCTTGATCCGGCGGCGGCGAGGCTTGGGCACCTTCACGAGCGAGGCGACGTTCTTCCCGATCTCCTCCTCGGTGACGGCGTGCGTGAGCGCTGCCCGGAGAGCGTCACGGGCGCCCTGGACGACCCGACGGGAGGGGTACGACTCACAGCACTCCCCGACGGCGCAGCACTTCCGACGGCCCTGCTCCCGCTTGGCGTCCTTCCCCTGCGCGCAGCACTGGCAGATGCCCGCGAGCTTGGTCAGCCACTCCCGCACGTCCCGCACGGTCAGCTTGTCGAGCCGCTTCACACCGAGGTGCGGAGCGATGTACAGCCGGACGTACCCCTCGTACGAGACGTACGAGAGCGGAGCCAGGTTGGGCTTCACGATCGAGTCGAGCCAGTAGGCGAGGAACACGGCGAGGGTGCGGTGCCGGGTGGCCACGGGCCCCTTCTTCGCCTCGGCGTGGAGGGCGAGCCACTTCTCGTGGACCTCCTCCCTTGTCTTGCCGTACGCGTACTTCCTGGCCCGCTTCCCGTCCGGCTTGGTCACCCAGACGTAGGCCGCGTACCCGTTCTTGTACGGGTAGATGGACCCCTCGCCGTTCCCGCGCTTCCCGCTCATGCGGCCCACCCTTCGGCGCCGGCGGCGACGCGCTCGACGTACTCGTCCACCCACGAAGGGAGGATGCGACGGTTGCGGCCGACCTTCACGGAGCGGATCTCCCCGGTGAGGACGAGCATTTTCGTCTTGGACAGGCCGAAGCCGAGCATCTCGGCGACCTCGGCGGTCGTGTGCCACTTCCGCTCGATGACTACGGCAGCCATGCGTGTTCCCTTTCCAGATCGGTCAGTTCGGTGCGGATCTCGCGATTGAGTTCGCGGTTGTGCTGGATGTCGCGGGCGATGTTGGCGGCGAGCCAGGATTCGCCGGGGGTGTGGCCGTGTCCGGCGTAGGTCCAGTGGGCGATCACGAGGGTGGAGCCCTCCGGGTCGTCGTCCGGGTCGGGCAGGCCGCGTTCGCGTCGTTCCTGGGCGGCGCGGTAGTCGGCGCGGGTCTGCCGGAGGGCGCCGAGGGTGGTGGAGTAGGCCCGGGACTTGGTGGAGAAGTGGCCTCGGAAGCCGAGCATGTGGGACCAGCGGGCCAGCATCCGGTCGGGATAGTCCGCATCGAGGGCCCAGCAGGCTTCGATCAGGCGCCGGGTGTGGTCGGGCAGGTCGAGCTTGGCCAGCTCCGCCGGTTCGCCGATGCGCCGGTCGGCCGTGCCGGTGGTCTCAGCGGCTTTGGTGGCGTACTTGGCGACGCAGGAGGCGACGGCCTGTTCGGTCAGCTCCTCCTGGCCGAGGGCGCCGATCGGCTGGACGTCCACCTGTGTTCCCCACGTCAGCGTCCGCTCGGGCTGGGTGCCGGCGGCCGGGACGGTGACGGCGACCCGGGCGGCAGCCGCGCGGATCGCGTCGTCCAGGAGGTCGACCGAGGCCCAGCCCGGCGGGGCGGTGCCGGGCCCGTCGGGGCCGTCGAGGCGGACGACGGTGTGGAAGTGGATCGCGCCGCGTTTTTGGAACTCGGCGACCTTCCCGAAGGAGACCCGGCACGAGTCCTTCAACGCGGCCTGGGTGATGCCGGCGCGGGCGGCGATCTCGCGGCGGAGGTAGATGGTGAAGCGCTGCCAGAGGTGACCGGCGTGGTTGTTCCACAGCACCGCGCCCGCGTAGTCGTACCGGGCCGGATCCAGCGCGGTACCCAGGACGGGGGCGTTCTCCGGATGCGGGACACCGCAGCGGCAGCGACCGGAGGCGGGACGATTGTGGACCGGGCCGAAGGAAGGAGCGGTCAGGGTGGCGAAGACCCGGGGGTGATCCCGGACCGTTGTGGGGACGTTCTTGCGCTCATCGCCCGTGATCCCGGCCCGGATCAGGTGATAGGTGTCCCCCGCGTACATCCAGGCGCACGAAGGACAGCGCGAGGCCCGGCGGTTGCCGCAGGCGACCCGTAACCGGCCACCCGGCTCCTCGGCCGTCGAGTACGAGTACAGGACATCCCCGGTGCGCCGGTCGCGGGTGACCGTGGTGCCCGACAGGTGGATCGGATCCGAGCAGCCGCCCGTACGCCGCACCTGCTCGCGCCACCGCTCGAACCCCGGGGCGTTCGCCACCCGCAACAGGTCCGCCAGGGCAAGGGGGTCGGCACCCACGGCCGCCGCCACATCAGCGACAGCGGCCGGGGGGACGGGGAAGACCGTCACCAGCGCCACCCCTTCTTCGGGGTGCTGGCCGACGTCGAGGAGGGGCCGGACGTGTTGTCCGACGGACGTCCTGGCGAACCCTTCTTCCCCATCCGGGGCAAGTTCTGCCCCTTGCCCGCGCAGTAGCGGTCATGGCTACTGGCGACCTTCCGTGCCTCGTCGGCGTCCGAGTCGAGCGGGTCACGGGACTGGCCGAAGCCTCGCACCCACCCCATCACGCAGCCGCCTTCGCGGCGAGGGGACGCAGCGCAGTGGCCGACTGCTTGTGACGCCGCAACGCCTCGTCACTGACGCGGACATCGGACGTGACGAGTGCGGCAAGGTACTCCGCGCGCTCGGTGCGGGCCTCGTCCGAGAACCCCTCAACGCTCCTGACCACGAGCGTGACACCGCGCAGCCATTCGAGGCGGCACTCCTGGTGCAGGGCCGCGATGTAGGCGAGTTCTTCCAGCCCCAGGCGAGCGGCGCCCTGGAGGATCCAGTCGCACGCCTTCGGCATGTCGCCCCTGCGGAACCGGTACGAGGTCGGCATGTCCGAGACGTACAGGGCCACGGCACGCTCCCCGTTCGTTAAGTCGGAGACGGAGATCCCGGCGGACTGCGCGAGCTTGAGCAAGGCAGGCATGATGGAACTTCCCTTCATGGGAGCGAAGGAGGACGGCGGTCTGCTTGGCGGTAGTGCGCCGTCCTCCGGAGTCTCATCACGTGACCAACATGGCTAGCCCGGTTGGTCACATGGATAAAGTAGGAGACATGGCTAGCCATGTCAACGGCCTGGCTGACATGGCTGTCCAGACTGAGGGAATGTCCCCTACCATCGACCCATGACCTTTGTCCCCGAGCCCCTCGACCCCGACGACGACCGAGCCCCGTACGAGCAGGTCGCGAGCAGCCTGAGCGCAGCGATTCGTACGCGGAGGCTTGGGCCGGGCGAGAAGCTGCCGTCGCACAAGGAGTTGACGGAGCACTACGGCTTCGCGCGCGCGACGATCCAGCGCGCGCTACGGGACCTTGAGGACGAAGGACTCGTGGTCTCGCGCAAGGGCAGCGGTGTCTACGTCCGCAACCGCACGGAACGGCCGGCAGGGCTTCGGCCTTACGTCGAGCAGGCTTTCGCGAAGGATCACGTGACCATCGACTTCGCGGGGTTCTCCAGCGAGACGCTGCACGGCGCTCTTCAAGAGCCACTCGACAAGATCCGCGTCGGCAGACTCACGCCGTCGAGCATCACCATGCGGATACTCGTCCCCGACATGGCAGTGCCTCAGGCGGCGCCGGTCCGGATGTCTGACGGCGCGGACGACAAGAGGCTCCGCGACCGCATGCACGACATCATGGTCGGCTACACCCGAAGCATCCGGGACGCGATTACCGAGCTGGAGCACCTGGGTCTGGTCTCCGAGACGCGCATCGACGTCCGCGTCCACAGCGGCACCCAGTTCTTCAAGCTGTACGTCATCAACAACGAGGACGCGTTCTTCGGGTACTACCCGATCCGTCCGAACAAGGTCGTGGCCCAGGGCGAGGCGATCGAGATCTATGACCTTGTCGGGAAGGACACGATCCTGTTCCACCACTCGGTCAACGAGGGCGAGTCATCCGGCGGAGCGCAGCAGGTCCAGCAAGCCCGGATGTGGTTCGACAGTGTCTGGGAGACCATCGGAAGGAACTTCGACCTTGACGCACGATGACCGACTCTCCGAGGTCCTGGGCAACGCCCGGGTGGTCTTCTTCGACTTCGACGGCCCCGTGTGCGATGTGTTCGCCAGGCTCCCTGCCTCCCAAGTCGCGGAACAGCTCACGGCGATCCTCAAGACGAAGGACGCAGCCGCGGGCGCGAAGGCAGCCGAGACCGATGACCCCATCGAGGTTCTGCGCATCGCGCATGAGGCGGACGCCGAGCTGGGTGGGGAGATCGAGCAGCGGCTGACGGAGGCGGAGGTCGAAGCCGTCGCGGTAGCGGGCTCGCCGACGCCGGGGGCAGTGGAAGCCCTCCAGGCCGTGAACGCCTCGGGGAGGGCGGTCGCGGTGGTGAGTAACAACTCGGCCGAGTGCGTTGAGAGCTTCCTCAAGGCGCACGGGCTGGAGGGATACGTCGCGAAGGTGGTCGGCCGGCCGACGGGACAGCCCCACCTGATGAAGCCGAACCCGTTCCCGCTCATCACAGCGGCCGAGCGGATGCACATCGACGTCACGAACTGCGCCCTGATCGGTGACTCGCTCACGGACATCCATGCGGCTCACGCAGCCGGGGCCACGGTGATCGCCTACGCCAACAAGCCCCACAAGGCCGACCTCTTCGCCGAGGCTCAGGCCGACACCATCACCGACGACATGCACGCCATCGCCGACGCACTCACCACGGCATAGCCGAGGAGCAGCGGAGGACCTGTTACAGGTTTCTCTACCTCATCAAGCACCCGGCTGCGCTCCGCTCCGCCGGGCGGGCTTCCCGGCTCCGCTCGGGGCGCCGCTCCTGCCTTCGGCCCGCTCCGCCCCCGCTGCGCCGACGCCCGCCCCTGCAAGACGGGATAGGCCCAAGAGCATGAGTCCGAGCCCCAACGGCCGCCGGGGTTCCTCAGGTCACCGACATGCCTCCGGCGGGGGCGCTCAGGCTCCGGGATGGGAGGGGCCCGCGGGCGGGTGCCGGCCGGTGGGGTGTAGCGGTGGGGAACTCCCATCCCGCCTGCCGTCGACCCAGGCAGAGCCGAGCAGACACGGCACCGGGCGTCCAGGTCGTTCGTACAGTGGCGCGCTCCACCTGGACGCCCGGCACCGCGCCTGCTCCACGGTGTGTGGGTCGACGGCAGACGGGATGGGAGTTGAGGTGAGTAGTGGCCGAGGGTGCAGCAGCACAGCTTGCGCAGAACCACCTAAACGGGATGTATCTCGATAATCGCCCGCGCCTAGGTAAATAAATAGCAAAGGCAGAAAGTCCGCTTCGTTGCGGTATTAGCTATTTATGGGCTTGACCGCGTTATTTATTGTGCTCGGATAGATCGCCGGATTCACGGATCGAAGACCGGGTTGCGGCTGGCCCTCGGACTGCCGTGTCCGGATTTCCGGATGTGACTGGTCTAGCGAGTGGTAGATGAAGGCGCCGGAAGGGTGCTCTGGCCTTCGTTGCGGAGGACTGACCTACTGGCTCAGCATGGAGACCGCCATCGAGCAACCCCACCCCGCCGCGCAGGCTTCCCGGCGAGAGCGGTCAGGGTGGGGCCGTGAACCCACGGAGGGTCAGTATGAGTTTCATCCCTGCACCACAGCTCGTGTCAATCCCGCGATGGAAGAGCTGGGTTATCACTGTCGTCGTCGCGGTGATCCTCGTATCCGCCGGCGCTGGTCAAACGGCCACCATGTATCTGGACGCGTTGGCCATCGCGGGCCTACTTGCGGAAGCACTGGTACAGCAGTGCCGTACAGCAACCTCGGCGACTGCCCCAAGCCACTAGCGTCTCTCTGGCGCCCTGTAGCGGCCGGTATGGCTGCCACTGGCCGATCTGGCTAGAGCTACGGATCAGAAGGTTGCAGGTTCGAATCCTGCCGAGTGCACACAGGTCAAAGGCCCCCCGGACATCGTCCAGGGGGCCTTTGACATCAGTGGATGACATCAACGTCCACGGCCGAACCGATCAGGCGGCGGGATTCTCCTCGGGCTCCTGTTCCTCGTCCGGGGCGATGTCGTCCGGGCCCAGGGCGTCGTCCATCCGGTCCGCGGCCGCCCGCAGCGTCGTCTGCATGACGTGCGCATAGGTGTCGAGGGTCATCGTGATGGTGCCGTGCCCGAGCGTCTCCATGATGACCCGGGCGTCCACCCCCTGCGCGAGCAGCAGCGAAGCGCAGGTGTGCCGGAGGTCGTGGACGCGGACGCGCCGAACCTTGGCTTTCCCGCAGAGGATCGTGAGCATGCGGTTCAGGCTGCGAGGGTCGGTCGCCCGCCCCGTGGACGTCGTGAAGACGAGCCCGCTGGGCTGGTGGTCCAGCGGCTTCCACTTCGCGCCGGCTGTCGACCGGAAGTCGGGGAGCGCTCAGCGGCCTACCCAGGTTTGTGAGGGATGGGCGGCTGGCTGTGCGGCTCGCATATGGCTCGCACAGCCGACCGACTCGGCCCGTTCGCGGGTGCTGTCAGACGAGCCCAACCGCGGAGAACGCCGACAGAAAGAGCGTCATGCTTACGGCGAAGGCGCCGCCACCGTAGAGGAAGGCTTCGGCCAACGAGGTACCCGTCGTGCTTACGAGGATTCCTGCCACCAGGGCGACCACGAGGCCGAGCGACGCCGCAAGCAGGACGGCAAGGATCCTCGTCGTACGGACGGGCTGTACGGGCTGTGCAACCAAGAACTCATTCCCTCCAAACGGAGGGTGGTTGGGCAAAAAAAGACAGACCTCAGCCCAACCACCCAGATGGGTGTTTGACCTGAGATCTGCGGACGCTCAGTCTCGAAACTTGATCGTTCAGCCGGAGTGGTGCTGGTCGTAGGCCCGTCAACTACACGGACGCCCTGCTGACTACACGGCACCGCGTCCCGTTTGCGTCGTGGGACAACTGGCACTCTGATGATAGCAGCGGCATCAACTGCCCTGCGGTGTAAGAGGGAAGAGCGGCAGGATGCCTGTCAAGCGGCTAGCCGACCGCTGACATCAGCCGCTGACATCAACGCCCACACACAACGGCAGACTTCCATGGACAGGCAGTCGCGGGAGCGCCCGGCGAGCCGCGTGGATTGGCGGGTGCGATCCGAGGCCACGAATGACGGCACGCGCCTACGGATCAGAAGGTTGCAGGTTCGAATCCTGCCGAGTGCACAGCTGAGAGGCCCGGACGAAAGTCCGGGCCTCTTGCGTTGTCCGGGGGTGTTCCGTCGAAGGCGGGCGGGGCGGCCTGGTGCGGGCGAGGCGGGTGGAGCGGGCCGGCGGAGTGGGGCCGGCGGGGCGGGCGCTGCCGGGGGCCAAGGGGTGGAGCGGGGCTCCCGGGCGGGGCCGTGTGCGGGCCGACGGCGGCCGTGGCGCGGGGCGTTGCCAGGAGTGGGGTGGGTGGGGTTAGGTTCGGGTGATCATATTTCTTTGTCTGAAAAGTGGGGGATAGAGCATGGCGCTCTTCGGGAACGCACACGCGATCGATCCGGCGCAGGCGCAGCAGGACTACGCGCGGCTGCTCGGGCAGGGGGAGCAGGTGCACGCCGCGTACCTGCTGATCCGTGACGTCATCTTCTTCACGGACCGACGGCTCGTGCTCGTCGACAAGCAGGGCATCACCGGCAAGAAGGTCGAGTACCACTCGATCCCGTACCGGAGCATCACGCACTTCGCCGTCGAGACGGCCGGCACCTTCGACCTCGACGCCGAGCTGAAGATCTGGATCTCGGGTCAGCAGCTGCCCGTCACCAAGACGTTCACCAAGGGCGTGGACATCTACGAGGTGCAGGCGATCCTCACGCAGTTCGTCGCCCGCTAGCGGACGCGGAGACTCGTACGAAGGCCCTGGGTTTGCCCGGGGCCTTCCCCTTTTGGGTGAACCCATCTGATTTGCATGTCAGTTGAATATGCCTTCGGCCTAGCGTGCGGGTGGAGGTGATGATCGTTGGACGCGATCGACATCGATGACTTCGTACGGGCCGCCGCGGGGGGCCGGCTGAGGCGGCTGACGGCGGTCGACGGGGCGCACTGGTTCCCCGTCGTGGACGTGGCCCGGCAGCTCGGGTACGCCGGGGCGCGCGAGGTGCTGCGGAGCGTGGTCCTGCCCGTCTGGTGCCTGGCGCCGGCCCGTGAACTGGCTCCGGACCCCGACGCACTCGCGCGCAGCGGCATCCGGGGCACCGCGCGCATGGTGAGCCTCCCCGGGCTCGTGCAGCTCGTCACCGCCTGCCGCTCGCCCGAGGCCGGGCCCTTCCGGGCCTGGGTCGGCGAGCTGGTGGCCGAGGTGCAGCGGCACGGCGGTTACGGTCTCGAACCGGCGCCCGCGCACGACGGGTTCGTGCTGCCGCCCGAGCTCGTCGACGTCCTCGTCCGGCTGGAGGGACGGTTCGACGAGGGCGCGGCGGACCTCGCCGAGTACGCGGAGCTGCTGCGGGAGACGCGGCGCAACCTCTCAAGGGTCGCCGACTCCCTTGAGCGGTCCTTCGCCGTCCCCCACCAGCGGGGAGCCGAGGAGCCGCCCCGGCTCAGCGCGCAGGAGCTGGTCGAGTCCTGGGAGATCAGCGGCGACATGCGGGCCGTCGCCAGCTACCTCGCCCCCGCCCTCGTCCGCGGCGGTGTCCGCTGCCGTCCGCAGGACGTCACCCGGCGCACCGGCCTGTCCGGCGAGCGCGTCCGCGACTGCGTCCGGCTGCTCATCGAGCGGGGCTGCATGCGCGAGGTCGGCGATCCCTGCCCGGACGGGACCCGGATCTACGTCCTGCCCTGAGGGGGAGGATGGGAGCGGCGGGACGAGGACGTGGGAGGTGGCCAGCCGTGTGGCGGAGTGGCGGCGTCGGGTGGCGCGAGGGATCGGCCGTGCTGCGGTGGTGGGGCGGGCGGGTGAGCCCGGTCGCCGTCGGGCAGCCGCTCGTCTTCCGGGCCGTGGGCGGTCGGGCCTGCGCGGGGGTGCGGGGCAACGCCTGCCCCGTCGCGGCCGAGGTGCCCGGGCGGTCCACCGGCGGTCTCTGCCCCGAGTGCGCGCGGCTCGACCGGGCCCACTCCGTCGCCGCCGACACCTTCGCCGACGACCCCCGGCCCTACCGCGTCTACCTCGCCTGGTTCGGTCCCGGCACCGTCAAGGTCGGGATCACCGGGGAGCACCGGGGGCCGGCGCGCCTCCTCGAACAGGGTGCCGTCGCCTTCTGCTGGCTCGGGCGCGGGCCGCTGATGGCGGCCCGGCGGACCGAGGAGGTGCTGCGACAGGCGCTCGGCGTGCCCGACCGGGTGTCGTACGAGCGGAAGCGGGGGCTGCGGGTCGGGCTGCCGGACGCGGGCGCACGGCGGGGCGAGATCGAGGAGCTGTACGGGCGGGCCCTGGGCGTCGGGGGGTGGGGCGAGACGCTGGAGGCCCTGCCGTTCGCCGCGCACGACCACGGGGACGTCTTCGGCCTCGGGGAGCTGCCCGCGCTCGACGGGACGGTCTCCGAGCTCGTCGACGGCGGGACCGTCACCGGGCGGGTGCTCGCCGCCGCCGGGCCCGATCTGCACCTGCGTGATCCCGGCGGCCGCCACCTCGTCCTCGACGGGCGGCTGCTCGGTGGGTGGGGGCTGGAGCGGGGCGGGGAGGACGATGCCTGGAGCGTGCCGGTGGGCGGCGCACCGCCGCGGAACGAGGCCGGTCAGGACGGTCTGTTCTGAACGTAAAGTCTTGGATCCCTTTGGCCGCCGCCCGTGGACATCGTCCTGCCCGCCCGGCGAGGGTGATCACATGACGCAGAAGCTGGTTTCCGGTCTCGAACCGCCTTATTACACCGCCGTGTTCACCTCCGTCCGGCCCGACGCCCCCGAGGGGTACGCCGACACCGCCGCCGAGCTGCGCGAGCGGGTCGCCGACGTCCCCGGCTTCCTCGGGTACGAGGCGGCCCGCACGCCCGGGGGCATCGGCATCACCGTGGCCTACTTCCGCGACCTGGAGGCGCTCGACGCCTGGCGCCTCGACACCGCGCACGCGGCGGCGAAGAAGTACGGGCGGGACCACTGGTACGAGGCGTACAGCGTGCACATCGGGAAGGTCGAGCGGAGTTACGGCTTTGAGCGGGAGTGAGGTCGCCGGCGCCCGGGAGGAGACGCTCGTCCGGGAGGCTGCGCTCCTCCGGGAGCTGACCACGCGGCTCGGGCTGCCCGGTCTCGTCGACGTGCACACCCACTTCATGCCGAAGAACGTGCTCGACAAGGTCTGGGCGTACTTCGACGCCGTCGGGCCGATGACCGGGCAGCCCTGGCCCATCACCTACCGCGAGGAGGAGGACCGGCGGGTCGAGCTGCTGCGCGGCTTCGGCGTGCTGGCCTTCACCTCGATGCTCTACCCGCACAAGCCGGGGATGGGCGCCTGGCTCAACTCCTGGGCCGCCGACTTCGCCGGTCGGACCCCCGACTGTCTGCACACCGCGACCTTCTTCCCCGAGCCGGGGGCCGCCGACTACGTCCGGCAGGCCCTCGACGGCGGGGCCCGGGTCTTCAAGGTGCACGTCCAGGTCGGCGGCTTCGACCCCAACGACCCCCTGCTCGACGAGGTGTGGGGGCTGCTGGCCGAGAGCGGGACGCCGGCCGTCGTCCACTGCGGCTCCGGGCCCACGCCCGGAGCCTTCACCGGGCCGGGACCGGCGGGCGAGCTCCTCGCCCGGCACCCCCGGCTGCGGATGATCGTCGCGCACATGGGCATGCCGGAGTACGAGGAATTCCTCGGGCTCGCGGAGCGGTACGAGGGCGTGCACCTGGACACCACCATGGCGTTCACGGACTTCAGCGAGCGGCTCGCGCCCTTTCCGCGCGACGCGCTCAAGCGGCTCGTCGACCTCCAGGACCGGGTCCTGCTCGGCTCGGACTTCCCGAACATCCCGTACCCGTACGTCCACCAGCTCCAGGCCCTGGAGCGGCTCGGGCTCGGCGACGACTGGCTCCGGGCCGTCCTCCACGACAACGGCGCCGCCATGTTTCACGTGAAACCTCCGGCCGCCTGAGGCCCGCGGCTTTCTCAGGGAATTCACAGGAAAGCGAAAGAGGGATCTCAGCGGCGGCGGCCAGCGTGGTGCCATGACCGTCACCACTCGCAGCACTTCAGCCCGCCGCGGCACCCGCGCCGATCTGCTCCGTGCCGACGGCACCGCCGTCCGCGTCCTCGTCGTCGACGACGAGGCCTCCCTCTCCGAACTGCTCTCGATGGCCCTGCGCTACGAGGGCTGGCAGGTCCGCAGCGCCGGTGACGGAGCCGGTGCCCTGCGGGCCGTCCGCGAGTTCCGTCCCGACGTCGTCATCCTGGACATCATGCTCCCGGACGTCGACGGGCTCAGCCTGCTCGGCTCGATCCGGCGCGAGCTGCCCGAGGTGCCGGTCCTCTTCCTGACGGCGAAGGACGCCGTGGAGGACCGGATCGCGGGGCTCACGGCCGGCGGCGACGACTACGTCACCAAGCCGTTCAGTCTGGAGGAGGTCGTCGCCCGGCTGCGCGGCCTGATCCGGCGTTCGGGCGCGGCGCAGGCCCGCAGCGAGTCGATGCTCGTGGTCGGCGACCTCACCCTCGACGAGGACAGCCACGAGGTCACCCGGGGCGGCGAGTCGATCCACCTCACGGCGACCGAGTTCGAGCTGCTGCGCTACCTCATGCGCAATCCGCGCCGGGTGCTCAGCAAGGCGCAGATCCTGGACCGCGTGTGGTCGTACGACTTCGGCGGCCAGGCCAACGTCGTCGAGCTCTACATCTCCTACCTGCGGCGGAAGATCGACGCCGGACGCTCGCCGATGATCCACACCCGGCGGGGGGCCGGTTACCTCATCAAGCCGGGGGAGTAGGCCTTCATGCGCCTCCGTCTCCGGAGCCGCCCACGGCGGCCGTGGTCGCTGCGGACGCGGCTCGTGGTCTCGGCCGTCGGGCTGATCGCGGTCGTCGCGGCCGTCATCGGCACGGTCACCACCATCGCGTACCGCTCCTACCTCTACGACCGGGCCGACGAGCAGCTCACCGGGCTCGCCCAGCGGGCCGCCGGGCCGCCGGTCGTGCCGTTCGGGCCCGACCCGGTCCGGGACCGCGAACCGCTCGCCTTCCTCGGCACGCCGGGCTCCCCGATCGGGACGCTCGGCGCCGTCGTCGACGGCACCGAGGTCACCGAGGCGGGGTACTCGACGGAGGTGGCCGGCAGCGGCACGGGCGACGGGCCCCGCTTCCCGGTCAGGGAGCTGGACGAGGCGCAGGAGACCGCCCTCGCCACCGTGCCCCGCGACGGCCGGGCGCACACCGTCGAACTTCCCGGCGGGCTCGGCTCGTACCGGGTCGTCTACACCGAGGGCGCCCACGGCGCCTTCCTCACCGGCATCCCGCTCACCGAGGTCGAGAACGCCCTCTCCACCCTCGTCCTCGTCGAACTCAGCCTCACCGGCGCCTCCCTCGCCGCCGCCTCCCTCGCCGGGACGGTGCTCGTCCGCATCGCGCTGCGGCCGCTGCGCCGGGTCGCCGCCACCGCCGCCCAGGTCGCCCGGCTGCCGCTGCACAGCGGCGAGGTCGCGCTCCACCAGCGGGTCCCGGAGGCCGAGGCCGATCCACGGACCGAGGTCGGACAGGTCGGCGCCGCCCTCAACCGGATGCTCGACCACGTCCACGCGGCCCTCGACGCCCGCCAGCAGAGCGAGACCCGGGTCCGGCAGTTCGTCGCCGACGCCAGCCACGAGCTGCGCACCCCGCTCGCCTCCATCCGCGGCTACGCCGAACTCACCCGGCGCGGACGGGAGGAGTGCGGGCCCGATACCCGGCACGCGCTCGGCCGGATCGAGTCCGAGGCCATCCGGATGACCGGCCTGGTCGAGGACCTGCTGCTGCTCGCCCGGCTCGACGCCGGACGCCCCCTCTCGTACGAGACCACCGATCTGGTCCCGCTGGTCGTGGACGCCGTCGGGGACGCCCGGGCCGCCGGGCCCGGCCACCGGTGGCGCCTCGAACTGCCCGGGGAGACCACGCCCCCCGCCGTCCGCGGCGACGGCGCCCGGCTCCAGCAGGTGCTGCTCAACCTGCTCGCCAACGCCCGCACCCACACCCCGCCCGGCACCACCGTCACCGCCCGCGTCAGGACCGAGGGCGGGTCCGTCGTCGTCGAGGTCCAGGACGACGGGCCCGGCATCCCGCCCGAGCTGCTGCCGGCCGTCTTCGAGCGCTTCGCCCGGGGCGACGCCTCCCGTTCCCGCCAGGCCGGCTCCACCGGGCTCGGCCTCGCCATCGTGCGGGCCGTCGTCGCCGCCCACGGCGGGGCGGTGACCGTCGACAGCGTTCCCGGACGGACCGTCTTCTCGGTGATCCTCCCGGCGGACACGTACTCACAGACGGACCACAGGCTGATCACACAGCCGTGACAGCGGGCCCGGCGAGGGTCGTGGACATGCGAACCCACACCCTCGCGGGGCCCGCGACGCAGGCCCCCGGCACCCTCCCCGCCCGGGAGCACCTGCCGGTGAGCGAAGCGGGCCGGCCCGTTCTGGACGTGGTGATCCCCGTCTACAACGAGGAGAAGGACCTGGAGCCGTGCGTCCGCCGCCTCCACGCGCACCTCCAGCGCACCTTCCCGTACGGCTTCCGCGTCACCGTCGCCGACAACGCCTCCACCGACGCCACGCCCGACATCGCCGCCGCCCTCGCCGCCGAGATGCCCGGGGTGCGGTCCGTACGGCTCGAACAGAAGGGCCGCGGCCGGGCGCTGCGGACCGTGTGGTCGGCCTCCGACGCCCCCGTCCTCGCCTACATGGACGTGGACCTGTCCACCGACCTGAACGCGCTTCTCCCGCTGGTCGCGCCGCTGATCTCCGGCCACTCCGACCTGGCCATCGGCTCCCGGCTCGCCCGCTCCTCGCGGGTGGTGCGCGGGCCCAAGCGGGAGTTCGTCTCCCGCGCCTACAACCTGATCCTGCGCGGCTCGCTCGCCGCCCGCTTCTCCGACGCCCAGTGCGGCTTCAAGGCGATCCGGCGCGATGTCGCCGAGCGGCTGCTGCCGATGGTCGAGGACACCGGCTGGTTCTTCGACACCGAGATGCTCGTCCTCGCCGAGCGGGCGGGCCTGCGGATCCACGAGGTGCCGGTCGACTGGGTCGACGACCCCGACTCGACCGTGCACATCGTGCGGACCGCCACCGACGACCTGAAGGGCGTCTGGCGGGTCGGACGGGCGCTCGCGACCGGCTCGCTGCCGCTGGACCGGCTCGCCCGGCCCTTCGGCGACGACCCGCGCGACCGCGACCTCTCCGGCGTCCCCGGCGGACTCGCCCGCCAGCTCGTCGGGTTCTGCGTGGTCGGCGTGCTCTCCACGCTCTTCTACCTCGCGCTCTACTCCCTCTTCCGGGGCGGCGCCGGCGCCCAGATCGCCAACGCCGCCGCCCTCCTGGTCTCCGCCGTCGCCAACACGGCCGCCAACCGCCGGCTCACCTTCGGCGTCCGAGGCCGCGACCGGGCCGTCCGCCACCAGGCACAGGGGCTCGTCGTCTTCGCCATCGGCCTCGCCCTGACCAGCGGCTCCCTCGCCGCGCTCGGCGCGGCCACCGGCGACCCGGCGCACTCCACCGAACTCGCCGTGCTCGTCGTCGCCAACCTCGCCGCGACCGTGCTGCGCTTCCTGCTCTTCCGGCTCTGGGTCTTCCCGGACCGCCGACACCCCACGGGGGACCCCCGATGACCGCTCTGACACCGCCCGCGACACCGGTCGCGCACGCCGGCCCCCGGGCGCCCGGCCGGCTCGCCCGGCTCTGGCGCGGCCGCCCCGACGACGCCCCCTGGGTGCGCCCCGCCTTCCTCGGCCTGCTCGCCGTCACCACCGCGCTCTACCTCTGGAACCTGAGCGCCTCCGGCTACGCCAACTCCTTCTACTCGGCGGCCGTCCAGGCCGGAGGCGAGAGCTGGAAGGCCTTCTTCTTCGGCTCCCTCGACGCGGCCAACGCCATCACCGTCGACAAGCCGCCGGCCGCCCTCTGGCCGATGGCGCTCTCCGTCCGCCTCTTCGGCCTGGGCTCCTGGCAGATCCTACTGCCCGAGGTGCTGATGGGCGTGGGCACGGTCGCCGTGCTGTACGCGGCCGTCCGCCGCCGCTTCGGCGCGGGCGCCGGCCTGATCGCGGGCGCGGTGCTCGCGCTCACCCCGGTCGCCGCGCTGATGTTCCGCTTCAACAACCCGGACGCGCTGCTCGCGCTCCTGATGACCGTGGCCGTGTACGCGGTGCTGCGGGCCCTGGAGCGGGCCGAGGGGGCCACGAAGTGGCTGGTCGCGGCGGGGGTCGCCTTCGGCTTCGCGTTCCTGACGAAGACCCTCCAGGCCTTCCTGATCCTGCCGCCGCTCGCGCTCGTGTACGCGGTGTGCGCCCCGGCCCGTCCGCTGCGGCGGTTCGGCCAGCTGGGCCTCGCCGGGCTGGCGCTGGTCGTCTCCGGCGGCTGGTGGGTGGCGCTCGTCGAGCTCTGGCCGGCGGCCTCGCGCCCGTACGTCGGCGGCTCGCAGAACAACAGCTTCCTGGAGCTGACCTTCGGCTACAACGGCCTCGGCCGGATCAACGGCAACGAGGTCGGCAGCGTCGGTGGCGGCGGCGGACGCGGCGGCGGGCAGGGCGGCGGCTGGGGCGAGACCGGGCTGCTGCGCATGTTCAACGACTCCATCGGCGGCCAGATCTCCTGGCTGCTCCCGGCCGCGCTGCTCCTGCTCCTCGCCGGACTCGTCGTCACCTGGCGGGCGCCGCGCACGGACACGGCCCGGGCCGCGTTCCTGGTGTGGGGCGGATCTCTGCTGATGACGCTGGGCGTCTTCAGCTTCATGGCCGGCATCTTCCACGAGTACTACACGGTGGCCCTGGCCCCGTACCTCGCCGCCCTGATCGGCATGGGCGCCGCGGTGCTGTGGGAGGAGCGGACGAGGATCCTCGCCTCCGCGGGCCTCGCGGCGGCGGTCGGCGTGACGGCCTGGTGGGGCTGGACCCTGCTCGGCCGTACGCCGGACTACCTGCCGTGGCTGCGCTGGACCGTGCTCGGTACGGGCGCGGTGGCCGCGGTCGGCCTGCTCGCCGCGGGCCGGGTCGACCGGCGGCTGGGACTCGCCGCGGCGGGCCTCGGCCTGGCGGCGGGACTCGCGGGCCCGTTCGCGTACACCCTGGAGACGCTCTCCACCGGGCACCAGGGCTCCATCGTCACGGCGGGCCCGTCGGGCGCCGGCTTCGGCGGCCGCGGACCGGGGGGAGGCGGGGGCTTCCCCGGCGGCGGCCAGCGCACGGACGGCGCCGGGCAGCGTCCGGACGGCGGGACCGGCGGCAATCAGGGCGGTGGCATGCAGCCCCCCAACGGCATGCAGCCCCCGAACGGCTTCCCGAACGGCTTCCCGGGCGGCGGCCAGGCCCAGGGCGGCCAGGTCCCCAACGGCCAGGCCCAGGGCGGCCAGGCTCCGAACGGCCAGGCTCCGAACGGCCAGGCGCAGGGGGGCGGTCAGACGCAGCTCCCGGCCGGCCAGATGCCCGGCTTCGGTGAACGCGGCGGCATGGGCGGCGGCATGGGCGGACTCCTCAACGGCGCCAGCGTCGGGGCGGAGGCCAAGGCGAAGCTGCTCCAGGACGCCGACGCGTACACCTGGGCCGCCGCGGCCATCGGCGCCCAGAACGCGGCCAGCTACCAGCTCGCCACCGAGAAGCCGGTCATGGCGATCGGCGGCTTCAACGGCAGCGACCCGTCCCCGACCCTCGCCCAGTTCAAGCAGTACGTCGCCGAAGGCCGGATCCACTACTTCATCGGCGGAGGCGGCGGAGGCGGCGGCATGGGCGGCCCCGGTGGCGGCGGCAGCTCCGACATCAGCACCTGGGTCCAGGAGAACTTCACCGCCACCACCGTCGGCAGCGCCACCTTCTACGACCTGACCGCCCCGAAGTAAAAGCCCTATACAGCGTACGAGACCTCCTATACGGTGTACGAGCCCAGAGCCTCGTACACCGTAAAGGAGTTTCCATGACGGCCACGCCCACGGCGACAGGCGGCCATCCCCAGCGCTGGCTGATCCTCGGCGTCATCTGCCTCGCCCAGCTCACCGTGCTGCTCGACAACACCGTCCTCAGCGTCGCCATCCCCTCGCTGACCACGGAGCTGCACGCCTCCACCAGCGACATCCAGTGGATGATCAACGCCTACTCGCTCGTCCAGTCCGGCCTGCTCCTGACCGCCGGCAACGCCGCCGACCGCTACGGCCGCAAGAAGCTGCTCGCCGTCGGCCTCGCGCTCTTCGGCCTCGGCTCGCTCGCCGCCGGACTCGCCGACTCCACCGCGCAGCTGATCGCCGCCCGCGCGGGCATGGGCGTCGGCGGAGCGCTCCTGATGACCACCACCCTCGCCGTCGTCATGCAGATCTTCGACGACTCCGAGCGCGTGAAGGCCATCGCCCTCTGGGCCACCGTCGGCTCGCTCGGCTTCGCCGCGGGGCCCCTCATCGGCGGCGTCATCATCGAGCACTTCTGGTGGGGGATGATCTTCCTCGTCAACATCCCGGTGGCGGTCGTCGGCCTGGTCGCCGTCCTCAAGCTCGTCCCCGAGTCGAAGAACCCCCAGGGCGACCGCCCCGACCTGCTCGGCGCGCTGCTCTCCACCATCGGCATGACCGCCGCCGTGTACGCGATCATCACCGGCCCCGAGCACGGCTGGACCTCCACCGAGGTGCTGGTCCCGGCCGCGATCGGCGTCGCGGTGCTCGCCGCCTTCGCGCTGTGGGAGCTGCGGACCCCGTACCCCATGCTCGACATGCACTTCTTCCGCAACCAGAAGTTCGTGGGCGCGGTCGCCGGCGCCATCCTGGTGATGTTCGGGATGGGCGGCTCGATGTTCCTGCTCACCCAGCACCTCCAGTTCGTGCTCGGGTACGCGCCGCTGGAGGCCGGCCTGCGGATGGCGCCGCTCGCGCTGACCGTGGTCGTCCTCAACCTCAGCGGCATCGGCCCGCGGATCGTGATGAAGCTCGGCACCCCGCTCACCGTCACGGTCGGCATGACGCTGGTCGCGGCCGGTCTCGCGTCGATCGCCCTGATCGGCGGCGGCACGGACGGCACCTACTGGGGCATGCTGCTCGGCCTGGTCCTCATGGGCATCGGCCTCGCGGTCTCCAACCCGGCCATGGCCAACGCGATCATGAGCGCGATCCCGCCGGAGAAGGCCGGTGTGGGCGCGGGCGTCAACGGCACCCTCGCCGAGTTCGGCAACGGCCTCGGCGTCGCCGTCCTCGGCGCCGTCCTCAACGCCCGCTTCGCCGCCCTCGTCACTGTCACCGCCACCTCGCTCCCCGCGGCCCTCGCCGCGGCCGGCGACGAGGTCGAGCGGGCGCGGATCTCCGACGCCTTCGCCTCCGGGCTCCAGACCAGCCAGCTGGTCGGCGCGGTCGCCGTCCTCGTCGGCGGTCTGCTCGCCGCCTTCCTGCTCCGGCGGGCGGAGCGGACGGAGCGGGCGGAGCAGTCCGTGGCACCCGAGACCGTCACCGCTGCCTAGCATGGTCACGAGCGCCGACGGACGGAGGAACCGCATGGTCAAGGCCGCGGACCGGGAGAAGAACCCGGCGGGCTCCAGTGTCTGGCTGGAGCGACGGGCCGCCCGCACGGGCGGCGGCCCGGCCGGGCTCGACCGGGACAGGATCGTGGCCGCCTCGGTCCGGATGCTCGACCAGGACGGGCTCGCCAAGCTGTCGATGCGCCGGCTGGCCGCCGAGCTCGGCGTGACCGCGATGTCCCTGTACTGGTACGTGGACACCAAGGACGACATCATCGAGTACGCGATCGACACCGTGTACGGGGAGGTCGACCTGGACGCGGTCGCCGCCGGGGCCGACTGGCGGGAGCGCCTCCGGACGCTCGCCCTGCACTACCGCCGCATGCTGGTGCGCCACCCGTGGATGTCGCCGTGCGCGGGCCAGTACCTGAACATCGGGCCGAACGCGATCGCCGTCGGCGCGAGGATCCAGCAGGCGATCCGCGACACCGGGCTGCCGGTCGGCCGGCAGCCGAGCGCGATGTCGGCGGTCTTCCAGTTCGTGTACGGCTACGGGACGATCGAGTCGCAGTTCGGGCGGCGGGCCGTCGAGGCCGGGATGGACGCGGACGACTTCTACGGCGAGTCGGTCAAGGCGTTCAGGGAGGACCCCGCCTTCATGGAGGCGCTGGAGCCTATGGCGGACCTCCTCGACGAGCGGGCCACGCACGGCTCCGTCACGGACATCTGGGACCGGGACTTCGCCTTCGCCCTGGACCTCCTGGTCGCCGGCATCGAGGCGATGGTGGCCCGGGAGGCCCCGGAGGCATGACGGAGCGGCGGGCCGTCCCCTGCCCGCCGCTCCGTTCCGACCCGGTCGCGCCTCCGCTCGAAGCGCGGCCGGGAGTCTTCTAGGCGTCCTCCGCCGTGACGGTGTTGCTCTTCAGCGCGACCTCCTTGATGAAGAGCGTCACCAGGAAGGCGAGCAGCGCGAAGGGCGCCGCGTAGAGGAAGACGTCGCCGACGCCGTGTCCGTACGCGCTCTCGAAGACGGTGCGGATCGGGCCGGGGAGCTTGTCCATGTCGGGGATGCCGCCGCCGGTGCCGCCCTGGCCCATCGCCGCCGCGGCCTTCGGGCCGAGCTCCGCCATGCCCTCCTTGACGTAGTCGGTGACCCGGTGGGCCATGACCGCGCCGAGCGCCGAGACGCCGATCGCGCCGCCGAGGGAGCGGAAGAAGGTGACGACGGAGGAGGCGGAGCCGAGGTCGGCGGGGGCGACCTGGTTCTGCGTGCAGAGCACCAGGTTCTGCATCATCATGCCGATGCCCAGGCCGAGCACCGCCATGAAGAGCGCGATGTGCCAGTACGGGGTGTCGTACCGCAGGGTGCCGAGGAGGCCCAGGCCCGCGGTGGCGAGCGCGCCGCCGCTGATCAGCCAGGCCTTCCAGCGGCCGGTCTTGGTGATGATCAGGCCGGAGGCCGTCGAGGAGACGAAGAGGCCGGCGATCATCGGGATGGTGAGGACGCCGGACATGGTCGGCGACTCGTTGCGGGCCAGCTGGAAGTACTGGCTGAAGAAGACGGTGCCGGCGAACATCGCGACGCCGACGAAGAGCGAGGCGAGCGAGGCGAGCGTGATGGTCCGGTTGCGGAAGAGCCGCAGCGGGATGATCGGCTCGGAGGCGCGGGACTCGACGAACACGAAGACCGCGCCGAGCAGGACCGATCCGCCGACCATGGCGGCGGTCTGCCAGGACATCCAGTCGTACTTGTCGCCGGCGAAGGTGACCCAGACGAGGAGCAGGGAGACGGCGGCGCTGATGAAGAAGGCGCCGGCCCAGTCGACCTTGACCTCGCGCTTCACGACGGGGAGCTTGAGGGTCTTCTGGAGGACGACCAGCGCGATGATCGCGAACGGCACGCCGACGTAGAAGCACCAGCGCCAGCCGAGCCACTCGGTGTCGGTGATGACGCCGCCGAGCAGCGGGCCGCCGACGGTGGCGACGGCGAAGACCGCGCCGAGGTAGCCGCTGTAGCGGCCGCGCTCACGGGGGGCGATCATCGCGGCGAGGATGATCTGGGAGAGGGCGGTGAGACCGCCGACGCCGACGCCCTGGACCACGCGGCAGGCGATGAGCATGCCGGTGGACTGGGAGAGACCCGCGACGATCGAGCCCGCGACGTAGATCGTCAGGGCTATCTGGATGAGCAGCTTCTTGGAGAAGAGGTCGGCCAGCTTGCCCCAGAGCGGGGTGGTGGCGGTCATCGAGAGCAGGGTCGCGGTGACGACCCAGGTGTAGGCGGACTGGCCGCCCTCCAGGTCGGTGATGATCTGCGGGAGGGCGTTGGAGACGATCGTCGAGGACAGGATGGCGACGAACATGCCGAGCAGCAGCCCGGAGAGCGCCTCCATGATCTGACGGTGCGTCATCGGAGTGGCGGAGTCTCCGGTTTCGGCGGCCGGGGCGCCCCGCACACCGGTCTCGGGTGTGGTCGTAGCCATGAAGTGGGATTCCTCTGGTTTCAAGCGTGGTCGGGCGGGCTCACGCGCGGTCGGCGTGGTCAGGCGTGGATGGCCCGGCAGTCCCCGAAGGAGTCGCGGAGTCGGGCGAGCAGGGTGGTGAGCAGTGCGACGTCGTCGTCGGACCACTCCGCGAGGTAGCGGGTGAAGGCTTCGGTCACCCGGCGGTCGAGCTCGGTGAGCATGGCGAAGCCCTCGGGGCTCAGCCGCAGGATGCGGGAGCGGCCGTCGTCGGGGTCGGGCAGTCGTTCGACCCAGCCGCGCGAGACGGTGTGCGCGACGTGGCGGCTGCATACGGACATGTCCACGGCCATCAGTTCGGCCAGCCGGCTCGTCCGCATGTCCCCGTGGTGCTTGAGCATGGCGAGGACGGCGGCGGCGCCGCCCTGGCAGTCGCCGGGCAGGACGCGGGCGACGCCGCGCTTCACGGCCCCGATCGCGCTGATGGCGCGGGCGAGGTCCTCGTAGCGGCTGCTGCTCGGCTCCACGGAGTCCGGACCCCTTCCAACTTGTTGCTTAGGGCAACCATAGAGATGGATGGTTGCTCCAGGCAAACTAAATCGGTCAAACGGCGCTAAAGAATCGGCAAAGGGGAGGCGTGGAGGGGGTGTGGGGGAGGCGGAGTGCCAGGGCTTGGGCCCCTCGCCCCGATTTCGCTAGGGTCCTGGCCCATGGCACACAACCCGCAAGCACCGTACGGCCAGGGCGCCCAGGGCCCCGAGGGCTACGACCCCGCCGGCAGCACCCAGATGTTCCGCGCCTTCGTCGACGAGGGCACCCCGCAGAACCAGCACCAGCCGCAGCAGGCCACGGCCGCGACGGGCGGCCCGCGCGTCGGCGTGATCGCCGGTGTGATCGCGGCGATCGTGGTCGTCGCGGGCGTCGTCTGGCTCGCCGCCTTCTGACTCCTCCCGTTCGCGACCCCACCCGGAGGGGCCCGATCCGCACGGATCGGGCCCCTCCGCGTCACCCGGCGGCGTCCAGGGCCGGGGCCAGCAGCTCGAAGGCCTGCTCGATCAGGGCGCGCGGGTCGGCGGCCCGGGCGTCCTCGCTCCAGCGGCGCAGCACCGTGTCGAAGGCGCTGAGCGCCATGCCGGCCGCGAGCGCCGGATGGAGCGACTCCGCCGGGTCGAGCCCGAGCCGGACGGCGAGCTCCCCGGCCAGCTCCTCGCGCCACCCGGCCTCGTGCTCCAGGAAGCGGGCGAGCAGCGCGGGCGTCCGCAGGATCAGCCGGACCACGGGCAGGGTGCGCTCGGCGTGGTCCCCGCAGGCGGCGAGCGGCACGGAGACGGCGTGCAGCAGCGCGGCCGAGGTCCGCTCGCCGGCCGGCCGGGCCGCGAGCTCCGCCCGCATCTCGGCGCCCATCCCGGCCAGGAACTGGACGACGACGTCCTCCTTGGACGCGAAGTACCGGAAGAACGTCCGCTTGGAGACCCCGACGGCCGTCGCGACCTCGTCCACGGTGACGGCCTCGAACCCCTTGTGCGCGAAGAGCTGGAGCGCGGTCTCGGTCAGCTCGGTGGCGACGAGCTGCCTCTTGCGCTGGGCGAGGGTGGAGGCGGGGGGCGCGGGCGCCGGGGTGCGGGGGCCGGGTGGGGTGCTCACGCGTCGATGGTAACGCGGTGTCGCCGAAGGCAGTCAACGACGTGGTTGACACCGAGTGACACCAGGGGCAGTGTGTGTCGCATGAGTCGTACGCGTATCCAGCACTGGACCGCCGATGCCATCCCCGACCTCAGCGGGCGGGTCCACGTCGTCACCGGAGCCACCGGCGGCCTCGGTCTCGCGACCACCCGCGCCCTCGCCCGGAGGGGCGGGCGGGTCGTCCTCGCCGTACGGGACGAGGAGAAGGGCCGGCAGGCGGTCGCCGCCCTCACCGCCGAGGGGATCGACGGGGACCTCCTGACCGTCCGCCGGATCGACCTCGCCGACCTCGACTCGGTGCGCGCCTTCGCCGAGGACCTGCGCGCCGACCATCCGCGCCTGGACGTGCTCCTCAACAACGCGGGCGTGATGGGCCCGCCCCGCACGCTCAGCGCCCAGGGCCACGAGCTCCAGTTCGCCGCCAACCACCTCGGCCACTTCGCCCTCACCGGCCTCCTCCTCGACCGCCTGCCGGCCGGCGGCCGGGTCGTCACCGTCAGCTCGCTGGTGCACCGCCAGGGCAGGCTCCGCCTCGACGACCCCGCCGCCCTCGCGGGCGAGCGCGGCTACGCCCCGATGGCCTTCTACAACCAGTCGAAGCTCGCCAACGCGGTCTTCGGCCGCGAGCTGCACCGCCGTCTCACCGCCGCCGGCAGTCAGGTCCGCAGCGTCCTCGCCCACCCCGGCTACACCGCGACCAGCCTCCAGACCCGCGACGCCACCGGCCTCGCCCGCTTCTTCTACGGCCGGATCGGCAACCCGCTCGTCGCCCAGCGACCGGAGCGCGGAGTCCTGCCCCAGCTGTACGCCGCCACCGCCCCGGACGCGGCCGGCGGGGACTTCATCGGCCCGGACGGCCTCGGCGAACTGCGCGGCGTCCCGGCCCGGGTCAAGCCCTCGGCCGCCGCGGCCGACCCGGAGACGGGCCGCCGCCTCTGGGACCTCTCCGAGGAGCTGACGGGGGTCCGGTACGGGCTCACCGCCAGCTAGCGGTCACCTCGCGGGTGTCGACGCGCATGCCGAGCGGCACCCGCCAGGACTCCACGCAGACCGTGTACGTCTGCTTCCGCGCGGCCCCGGCGGCGATCGGGGCCGGCAGCGGCTGGCTGGTGGTGACCGTGCCCCAGTCGATGCCGAGCGCGCCGATGACATGGGTGGCGAAGCTCGCCGTGCCGGAGGCGACGGGGGAGCCGCCGGTGTTCCGGAAGGTCACCGTGACCCGTTCGCACCAGCGCTCGTCGCCGTCGGCGGTGACCGGCGCGGAGACCGAGAGCACGGCGGGCCCGGGCGCCGGCGTCGGTGTGGACGGCCGGGGCGCGGGGGGGACGGGCGTGGTGGACGGGGGCGGCGCGGGGGTGGTGCCGGGGGTACCGGGAGGGGCGGTCGTCGCGCCGGACGACGAGCCGTCGCCGGAGGAACCCCCGGGCGGCGCCCCCGACTCCGTACGCCCTCCGGACCCGGACCCGGGACCAGACCCGGAACCGGACGACCCCGACCCCGACCCCGATCCGGACCCCGATCCGGACCCCGGACCCGTGCCGAGGGGCGGCGAGGGCGACGGGGACGGGCCAGGGCGCTCCGGTGCGTCCGGGCCCGGAGGCGGGGACGAGGTGCTGGAGGTGGTGCCGCTCGCCGTGGGGCTGTCCAGCGGGACCAGGGTGACCGCGCCCGAGGGGGCGACCGCGCCGCCGGGCGAGGGACCGGCGCCGACCGCCGCGAATCCCTCGCCGTCTCCTCCGCCTCCGCACGCGGTGAGCGCTCCGCCGAGGCAGAGCGCCACCGCCACGAGTACCGGCTGCTTCCTGCGCCTCATGCGTCCCAGTGTGGCTGACGGAACGTCAACAAGAGGCGTGTTCGCGGAAGTCAGTCGGAGATCAGGCCCTCGCGGAGCTGCGCCAGGGTCCGGGTGAGCAGGCGCGAGACGTGCATCTGCGAGATGCCGACCTCCTCGCCGATCTGCGACTGGGTCATGTTCGCGAAGAAGCGGAGCATGATGATCTGCCGCTCCCTGGGCGGGAGTTTGGCGAGCAGCGGCTTCAGCGACTCGCGGTACTCGACGCCCTCCAGGGCCGTGTCCTCGTAGCCGAGGCGGTCCGCGAGGGAGCCCTCGCCGCCGTCGTCCTCCGGGGAGGGCGAGTCGAGCGAGGAGGCCGTGTACGCGTTGCCCACCGCGAGGCCGTCGACGACGTCCTCCTCCGACACGCCCAGGACGGCGGCGAGTTCGGGGACGGTCGGCGAGCGGTCGAGCTTCTGCGCGAGCTCGTCGCTGGCCTTGGTGAGGGCGAGCCGCAGCTCCTGGAGCCGGCGGGGGACGCGCACCGACCACGAGGTGTCGCGGAAGAAGCGCTTGATCTCGCCGACGACCGTCGGCATCGCGAACGTCGGGAACTCCACGCCCCGTTCGCAGTCGAAGCGGTCGATCGCCTTGATCAGGCCGATGGTGCCGACCTGGACGATGTCCTCCATCGGCTCGTTGCGCGAGCGGAAGCGGGCCGCCGCGTACCGCACGAGCGGCAGGTTCAGCTCGATGAGGGTGTCGCGGACGTAGGTGCGCTCCGGGCTGTCGGCCGCGGTGCCCGCGGTGTCGAGGGCGCGCAGCCGCAGGAACAGGGAGCGGGAGAGGGTGCGGGTGTCGAGGGTCTCCGGGGCGGCGGCGGGCGGCGGCGGGGGGAGGAGCGCTTCGCTCTCGGCCGCCGTCGTCGCCGTCTTCTGCATGGGTACGGGCTCGGACACGAGGACCGGAACGGGCGTGAGCGTGAGCACCTTCGAGCTGCCCTGATCTGCGGACATGCCACCCCCTAGAGGTCGCGGACGGTCGCGGTGGGCCGCGACCATCGGAGGAACGCAGCTTCCACCTGAATACCGGCCGTGGGGCTGCGGCAAACGCGTCCCCAGCAGAATGTCACATGTCGGCAACACGCTGTAGTGACTTGTCGACAAGGAGTGGACGCATATCCGCAGGAAACAAGGGGTGTACGGCAAAGGGGGTGCCGTGGAACCGCTCCGAACCGGTCTACCCGATCCGGTCATGCCTCGATTCTGTTTGCGGATCTCAACCGGGCGAAGCTGCGGGCGAGGAGCCTTGACACGTGCATCTGCGAGACCCCGAGCTCCTGGCTGATCTGGGACTGCGTCAGATTGCTGTAGTAGCGCAGCATCAGGATCCGCTGCTCCCGCTCGGGCAGCTGGACGAGCAGGTGCCGGACCAGGTCGCGGTGTTCGACGCCGGCGAGCGCGGGGTCCTCGTAACCGAGCCGGTCGAGCAGTCCGGGCAGCCCGTCGCCCTCCTGCGCGGCCTCCAGGGAGGTGGCGTGGTACGACCGTCCGGCCTCGATGCAGGCGAGCACCTCGTCCTCGCCGATCCGCAGCCGCTCGGCGATCTCGGCGGTGGTGGGGGAGCGGCCGTGGGCGGTCGTCAGGTCCTCGGTGGCACCGTTCACCTGCACCCACAGCTCGTGCAGCCGGCGCGGCACGTGCACGGTGCGGACGTTGTCGCGGAAGTACCGCTTGATCTCGCCGACCACGGTGGGCATGGCGAAGGTCGGGAACTGCACGCCCCGGTCCGGGTCGAAGCGGTCGATGGCGTTGATGAGTCCGATGGTGCCGACCTGGACGACGTCCTCCATCGGCTCGTTGCGCGAGCGGAAGCGGGCCGCCGCGTACCGCACGAGCGGCAGGTTGGCCTCGATGAGCGCGGCGCGCACCCGGTCGTGCTCGGGGGTGCCCGGCTCCAGGTTCTTGAGCTGCCCGAAGAGCACCTGGGTGAGCGCCCTGGTGTCGGCGCCGCGAGTGCTCCGGTCCCGGGGGCGGGGGGCGTCCGCGGCCTCGCCTCCCTCGTGCTGGGGCGGGACCTGAGGCGCTGTACTGGCCGGCACGTTCACGCCACCCCTTTGGCTGGTGTAGCTGGTCGATTGGGACAACTACGGTCAAACGGTCAACTCATCCATCAAAAGCGGTCATAGCATCACAAGACATGTCCACTGTGTGCAAGCACCGCATCAGCACGTGTTGAAGGCATGGTGGACGAAAAACCGGAGGCCAGAGGCGTGGTGGGCGGAAACGCGCGAGACCCCCCGCCCGGACGGCGGGGGGTCTCGGAGACGTACGGGGCCGAACGGCCCTGGAACCGCCCTAGAAGGGGTAGTCCGCGATCACCCAGGTGGAGAACTCGCGCCAGAGCGCCACGCCCGCCTGGTGCGCCGGGTGGTCGAGGTACCGCTGGAGCGCCTCCAGGTCCTCCACGGCCGAGTTGATCGCGAAGTCGTAGGCGATCGGCCGCTCCGACACGTTCCAGTCGCACTCCCAGAAGCGCAGCTCGGGGATCTGGCCGCCGAGCGCCCGGAAGGCCTCCACGCCGGCGACGACACGCGGCTCGTCCCGCTCGACACCCTCGGCGAGCTTGAAGAGGACCAGATGGCGGATCACGGAGGGCTCCTAGTTGATGAGTTCGGTCATGAACTCTCCGACACCCTTGGCGGCGCTGGAAAGGCCCTCGAAGCCTATCTGGACCAGCTCGGCGGAGCGGTCGGGGGCGGTGATGATCGCGTACAGCACGAAGACCCCGAACGCGTAGACCGCGACTTTCCTCGCCTGGGACATCAGCCCCTCCCCTCCCCGTACCGTCACCCCGCCTCGGCGGTGGCCCACTCTAACCGAGCCTTTATGGACCAAGGGCCCTGCGTTCGGGGTCTTTCGCCATCCCCCGGACGGGTGCACCGGGGGCAGGATGGATGTCGAGCCCGGCGGATCTGGCAGGAATCCGCAGGGCACATGGAACCGGCCCGCACTGCGGGGTCCGCGCCGCGAGCTTCCCCCTGACTGCGGCGCAGGGCTTGCCGGACCGGTTCTCATCGGGGGGAGCGGCTTGTCCCCCCGATGCCGCTCCCCCCGTCCCCACGTCAGGCGGGACGTGAGCAGGGACGCGAGCAGGACGTCGAAGGGCCCCGGTGGTGCGCCGGGGCCCTTCGACGTGTCCGCCCCGTACCGCCGCATCCGCCGTGACCGCACCCGCATCCGCCGTGACCGCGATCGCGCGGGGGAAGGGGGCGGGGGAAGGAGGAGCGGATACGCCGAAGGGCCCGGCGCTTTCGCGTCGGGCCCTTCGTAGTGGCGGTAGCGGAGGGATTTGAACCCTCGGTGAGTTTCCCCACACTCGCTTTCGAGGCGAGCTCCTTCGGCCGCTCGGACACGCTACCGAGAGAGAGCTTAGCCCAAAGTCGCCCAGGCAAGAAATCCGTTTCAGCGAGCGCGGAAGAAGGCGGTGAGCCGCTCCGCGCACTCCTCGCCGAGGACGCCCCGGACGACCTCCGGACGGTGGTTGAGGCGGCGGTCGCGGACGAGGTCCCACAGGGAGCCGGCGGCGCCCGCCTTCTCGTCGTCGGCGCCGTACACGACCCGCTCGACGCGGGACTGGACCAGTGCGCCCGCGCACATCACACAGGGCTCCAGGGTCACCACGAGGGTGCAGCCGGTCAGCCGCCACTCGCCGGTGGCGGCGGCGGCCCGGCGCAGCGCCAGGAGCTCGGCGTGGGCGGTCGGATCGCCGGTCGCCTCCCGCTCGTTGTGACCGAGGGAGAGGACTTCGCCGGACGGCGAGAGCACGACCGCGCCGACCGGTACGTCACCGGCCGGCACGGCCGCGTCGGCCTCGGCGAGGGCGAGACGCATGGCGTCCCGCCAGGGGTCCGGCACGGGGCCGGGTACGGCGGGTGGCACTAGCGGACGGCCTCCAGGATCTCGGAGGCGCCGATGGCGTCGGCGATCTCCCCGAGGGCGTCCTCGCTCAGGCCGAGCAGGGTCCGCTCCGACATGCCGAGGTCGGCGAGGATCCGGCCCTCCCCGAGCGGGCCGGCCGGCGCGATGCCGGCGCTCCCGGCGGAGGCGTCGTCCTCGTCGCGGTCCTCGCCGGCCGCGTGCTCCGGCTCACCGTCCTCGGTGCCGTCCAGGTCCGCGAGCTTGTCGAGCTCGTCCAGCTCGCTGTCCGGGTCGTCGGCGCCGAGCAGTTCCGAGGTGAGGATCTCCCCGTACGAGGACCGGGCCGCGGCCGCCGCGTGGGAGACGTAGACCCGGGGGTCGTCCTCTCCGTCGACGCGGACGATGCCGAACCACGCGTCCTCCTGCTCGATGAAGACGAGGACGGTCTCCCCCTCGTCGGCCGCCGCCTCACGGGCCAGATCGGCCAGGTCCGCCAGCGTCTCCACGTCGTCGAGCTCCGTATCGCTCGCTTCCCACCCGTCTTCGGTGCGCGCGAGCAGTGCGGCGAAGTACACCTGACTCTCCCACTGATCAGAGGTGTGATGATCCGGCGGCGCGCTCCTGAGCCCCGCCCAATCGGCATCGTGACAGAAACGACGGCCTGAGGAGAGGTCTTCGGCTCTTGCGTCGTGCATCAGTCTGAACCACACCGCGTTCGGGTGGGCGTACGACCCCGGCGCACGGAGGGGGCGCGGCCGTCGTGGCCAGGGGCCTCACCAACGGAAGGTGCGCATGCGCATCGCCTGTCTCATGCGGGCCGCCCGGGCGCGCCGGGGCTGGACCCGGTCGCGCAGCGCCTTGGCCTCGCCGAGCTCACGGAGGAACTGGGCGCGGCGCCTGCGGCGCTCCGCGTCGGTCTCCGTGTCGCTGTCCGGCTGTTTCTCCGGCGCCCGGCCGGATGTGTTCTTCGGGTTGGGCATCGGCCACACCACCCCATCGCTGGGTCCCTGTGCTCCCCACCTTGCCGCAGCCGCGCGGTTCCATGCCAGTGGTGGGTCGACGCCGTTCGCGCGCGGTGCCCGGGGACGGGCCGGTGCCGTTCGCGCGTGGTGCCCGGGGCGGCTCGGTGCCGTTCGCGCGCCGCGCCGGCGGCGGCTCGGTGCCACTCGCGCGCGGTGCCGGTGGTGGGCCGGTGCCCGGTGCGGGGCGGGCTACTGTGGGGTCATGCGTCTCCACGTCGTCGATCACCCGCTGGTCGCCCACAAGCTCACCACCCTGCGCGACAAGCGCACGGACTCCCCGACCTTCCGCCGGCTCGCCGACGAGCTGGTCACCCTGCTCGCCTACGAGGCCACCAGGGACGTGCGGACCGAGCGGGTCGACATCGAGACCCCCGTCACGCCGACGAGCGGCGTGAAGCTGTCGTACCCGCGCCCGCTGGTCGTCCCGATCCTGCGCGCCGGGCTCGGCATGCTCGACGGCATGGTGCGGCTGCTCCCGACGGCCGAGGTCGGCTTCCTGGGCATGATCCGCAACGAGGAGACGCTGGAGGCGTCGACCTACGCCACCCGGATGCCGGAGGACCTGTCCGGCCGCCAGGTGTAC
Organism: Streptomyces sp. NPDC056503; assembly: GCF_042794995.1. Taxonomy (NCBI): domain Bacteria; kingdom Bacillati; phylum Actinomycetota; class Actinomycetes; order Kitasatosporales; family Streptomycetaceae; genus Streptomyces; species Streptomyces sp. NPDC056503. The sequence goes on along the minus strand of NZ_JBHTST010000034.1, from coordinate 8,726 downwards.
GTGCTCGACCCGATGCTGGCGACCGGCGGCACGCTGGTCGCGGCGATCCAGGAGCTGATCCGGCGCGGCGCGGACGACGTGACGGCCGTGGTGCTGCTCGCCGCCCCGGAGGGCGTCGAGGTCATGGAGCGCGAGCTCGCCGGCACGCCGGTGACGGTCGTGACGGCCTCGGTCGACGAGCGGCTCAACGAGCACGGCTACATCGTCCCGGGCCTGGGCGACGCCGGTGACCGCATGTACGGCACCGCCGAGTAGGACCCTCCCGCCGGGCTCCGGGCTCCGGGCTCCGGGCTTCCGGGCCCGGGCCCGGGCCCACGGGGCTCAGCAGCGGCCCGGTACCGGCTTCGGCTTGTTCAGGGCCACGAGGGCCGCGTCCGCCGTCGCCTTGGGCGACAGGGTCTTGAAGGCCGTACCGATGATGAGGTCGACGTCCGCCGTGGTGCGGGCGTCGACCTTCGTCGTGGCGCCCGCGAGCTGGGTGCCGAGGACGGCGAAGGTGCCCTTGGTGGCGGCCGGGGCGCCGAGCAGCAGCCCGGCGCCGGGGACCTTCTTGTCGTAGGCGGCGGGCGCGTTCCCGATCTTGCCGATGGCGAAGCCGCGCTTCTTCAGCTCGTCGGCGGTGGCCTTGGCGAGTCCCTTGCGCGGGGTCGCGTTGTAGACGTTCACCGTGACCTGCGCGGGCTTGGGCGGCTTGGCCGCGGCCGTGGCGCTGGGGGTGGGCGCGGGCTTGCAGTCGGCCTGCTTGCCGGCGGTGGTCTTCCGGGTGTCGTCGCCGCCGGAGAAGACGTCGACGAGCTGGAGCGTGCCCCAGCCGGCCGCGCCGAGCACGACCACCGCGGCGGTCGAGGCCAGGACGATCCTGCGCCGGCGGTGGGGTCGACGCATGCGCGGGTAGACATCCCCCGTGATGCGGTACTTTCCGCCCATGCCGGGGGGAGTGAGCATGCTCATGGGCGCAGCGTAATGCCGCCCGTGCGCGATGCCTACTTGATGATCATGTGATCGCGGCCGGATGGGCGCGAACTGCCCCCGAAAGGATCAGCCGCGGACGCCCCTCGGGGAGCCCGCGGACCGGCCCGGACATCGCGGTCGGACCTGCTCCGGCGGTGTCGCTCGGGCCTGCTCCGGTGCTGTCGGTCCGGCCTGGTGCGGCGGCGCGTCAGTCCATCTCGAGCACGCGCGCGTGGAGCACCTGGCGCTGCTGGAGGGCCGCGCGGACGGCGCGGTGCAGTCCGTCCTCGAGGTACAGGTCGCCCTGCCACTTCACGACGTGCGCGAAGAGGTCGCCGTAGAACGTGGAGTCCTCGGCGAGCAGGGTCTCCAGGTCCAGCTGGCCCTTGGTGGTGACGAGCTGGTCGAGGCGGACCGGGCGCGGGGCGACGTCCGCCCACTGCCGGGTGCTTTCCCGGCCGTGGTCGGGATACGGTCGGCCGTTTCCGATGCGCTTGAAGATCACACGGAAAGCCTACCGGGCGAGCGGCTACCGGCGCAGCCACGCGGAACCGATGGGATGCTGTCACGGACCATGACATAAGCGACATTGGGGTGCCGCATGAGCGAGCCGGAGCAGCAGCCGACGACCCCGGAGCCGCCCGGCCCGGCACCCGGCCCCACTGCCGCGCCCGCCCAGGAACCGCCCGCGCCCGCCCAGGAACCGCCCGGCGCGCTTCCCGGGCCGGTCGCCGGGATCGCCGCCGGGTACGCCTTCGAGGGCCCCGCGCTCGACCTGGGCGCCGTGCTGTGGGACGGGATCTGTCACCCGGACGCGCGCGTACGGATCCCCCTGCCCGCCCTCAACCGGCACGGCCTCGTCGCCGGCGCCACCGGCACCGGCAAGACCAAGACCCTCCAGCTGATCGCCGAGCAGCTCTCCGCCCAGGGCGTCCCGGTCTTCCTCGCCGACATCAAGGGCGACGTCTCCGGCGTCTCGGCCCCCGGCGAGGACGGCGAGAAGGTACGCGAGCGGGCCGCGCAGGTCGGCCAGGAGTGGACGCCCACCGGCTTCCCCTGCGAGTTCTACGGCCTCGGCGGCACCGGCCCCGGCATCCCGGTCCGCGCCACCGTCACCGGCTTCGGCCCGGTGCTGCTCTCCAAGGTGCTCCAGCTGAACCGGACGCAGGAGCAGTCGCTCGGCCTGATCTTCCACTACGCCGACGCCAAGGGCCTGGAGCTGGTGGACCTGAAGGACCTGCGGGCGGTGGTCGCCTTCCTCGTCTCGGACGTCGGCAGGCCCGAGCTGAAGGGGATCGGCGGTCTGTCGACGGTGACCGCCGGGGTGATCCTGCGCGCCCTGACCGCCTTCGAGCAGCAGGGCGCGGGCGGCTTCTTCGGGGAGCCGGAGTTCGACACCTCCGCGTTCCTGCGGACCGCGCCGGACGGGCGGGGGACGGTCTCGGTCCTGGAGCTGCCCTCCGTGCGGGAGCGGCCGCAGCTCTTCTCGACCTTCCTGATGTGGATGCTCGCGGACCTCTTCAACGAACTGCCGGAGGTCGGCGACCAGGAGAAGCCGAAGCTGGTCTTCTTCTTCGACGAGGCCCACCTCCTCTTCAAGGGGGCGTCGAAGGCCTTCCTGGAGTCGATCACCCAGACGGTCCGGCTGATCCGGTCCAAGGGCGTCGGCGTCTTCTTCGTGACCCAGACCCCGAAGGACGTGCCGGCGGACGTCCTCGCCCAGCTCGGCAACCGGGTGCAGCACGCGCTGCGGGCCTTCACCCCGGACGACGCCAAGGCCCTGAAGGCGACCGTGCGGACCTTCCCCGCGTCGGCCTACGACCTGGAGGAGGTGCTGACCTCGCTGGGTACGGGCGAGGCGGTGGTCACCGTACTGAGCGAGCGGGGCGCGCCGACCCCGGTGGCGGCGACCCGGCTGCGGGCGCCGGAGTCGCTGATGGGGCCGGTCGACGCGGCCGCGCTCGACGCGGCGGTGAAGGGCTCGCCGCTGTACGGGCGGTACGCGCCGGAGGTGGACCGGGTGTCGGCGTACGAGCGCCTGTCGGCGGACGAGGAGGCGCGCACGGCGGAGGCGGCCCGCGCGGAGGCCGCGAAGGCGGAGGCGGAAGCGGAAGCGAAGGCGGAGGCGAAGGCGAAAGCGGAAGCGAAGGCGGAGGCGAAAGCGGAAGCGAAGGCGGAGGCGAAGACGGGAGCGAGGGCCCCCAAGGAGGAGCCCTCGCTCGTCGAACAGGTCGTCGGCAGCGGGATGTTCAGGTCCCTCGCCCGGTCGGTCGGCACCCAGCTGGGCCGGGAGATCAGCCGCTCGATCTTCGGGACGGCCCGCCGCAGGCGGTGACGGCCGCCCGCCACCGACCACGCGCCGACCACGCGGCGGCCACCGGCCGGCCGGTGGCCCGTCCGCCTGCTACTCGGTGACCTCGTGGTGGTCGTCGTGCAGGCCGCCGCCGCTGCCCGCGTCGCCCGTGGTCGGCACGGAGACGACCGGCTTGCGCAGCGAGGAGATGTCGTGGGCGTAGGTGCCCACGGCGTTGGCGATGACGTCGATGTTGGCGTCGAAGGCCTCGCGGTTGACGTTGGTGATGTCGTCGCCCTTGGCGTGGTAGTTCACGTCGTAGGCGACGCCCGCCTCACCGCCGAACTTGGCGGCCTGCTCGGGGGTCTTGATGCCCTCGGCGCCGGTGAAGGTGCCGCCGGAGGGGATGCCGACCTCGATGAACGGGCCGTAGTCGGAGCGGCCGGTGAAGTCGGTGCCCTCGTGCGGGAGCCCGCGCTTGTCCATGAAGTCGTTGATGTCGCGCTCCAGCTGCGCGGAACCCGCGGGGCCGGCGCCCGCGCCGACGCCGTCCGAGTCGTCGCCGTCGTACACGAACAGGCCGTAGTTCGGCGAGGCGATCATGTCGAAGTTGAGGTAGAGCTTGATCTCCTTCTTGTCGAGCTCCGTCAGGTTGGCGACGTAGTGCTCGGAGCCGAGGAGACCGTTCTCCTCCGCGGACCACCAGGCGAAGCGGACCTTGTTGCGGACCTGGTCCTTCGACTTGGCGAGCTCCAGGGCGGTCTGGAGGAGACCGGCGGAGCCGGAGCCGTTGTCGTTGATGCCGGGGCCGGCGGTGACGGAGTCGAGGTGCGAGCCGAGCATCACGGTGTTGGCGGCGTTGCCGCCCTTGGTCTCCGCGATGACGTTGTTGGTGGAGCGGTTCTCGTTGAGCTGGCGGACCTCGAAGGAGAGGTTCACCGGGCCCTTGGCGAGGTCGGCGGCGAGCTGCTCGCCCTCGGCCTGGGAGAGACCGGCGGTCGGCACCTTGCCGGCGTCGGCGGCGCCGAGGGTGCCGGAGAGCAGGCCCGCGGTGTTGTTGTAGACGATCGCGCCGACGGCGCCGGCCGCGGCGGCGTTCTCCTGCTTCACGGCGAAGGTGCAGCCGCCGCGCTTGATCAGGGCGATCTTCCCGGTGAAGGTGCCGGAGGCGAAGTCGGCCGGCTCGCAGCCGGTGGTGCCGTCGGCGTCGACCGGGACGGCGGCCAGACCGGCGGTGATGCCGCCGACCGGGGTGGACTTGGTGTAGGTCATCGCCCGGATGTCGAGCGCGCGGGGCGCGTCGCCGAGGACGGAGGCCTTCTCGGCGGTGGTCTCGGTGTAGACGAAGTCGAACTTCTCGTACGAGACGTTGTAGCCGGCCTTCTTGAGCTGCGTGTACACGTACGCGGCCGAGGCGTCGTGACCGAGGGAGCCGGCCGCGCGGTGACCGCCGGCCGAGTCGGCTATCGCCTGGAACTTCTGCAGGTGCTTGAAGGCGTCCTGGCCGGTGGTCTCCCGGACCAGCTTCTTCGCCAGCTTCGCGGCGTCCCGGGCGGGCGCGGCGGCGGGGTCCTTCACGGCGGTGGCCGGAGAGGCGAGGACCAGGGGGGTGGCGAGGGCCGCCGCGGCGAGGATGGCCGCGGTACGACGCTGCGTTGCGTTCACAGAAGTCCTTCCCGATGGGGACGAGGTTGAGGGGAAGTTAGCCACCGGAAGGGCGTTCTGTGAACACGTTCGGCGCAATTCATGTCACCTTGAACAGGATTGACATCTGGAATTCTCAATTCCCTGAGGTTTTGCCGTCCTTGGTCGCCTTGACGGCTTTCGCCGCTTTGGCATCGGCCTTCACCTCCCGCTGGGGGGCGCGGACGTTCGCGAGCGGCCCCTCGCCGCTGTCGGCGGTCCGCCGGAGGGCCTCGGGATCCCGGGCGAGGCGGATCCCGGTGCTCTTGGTCCTGTCGACGCTCTTCGTGCTCGCGGGGCTCATGGTTCGATGATCCCGCCGGGCGGGCGGGTCCGCCCGGCGGGACGTCCGCCCGAGGTCCGTCCGCCCGAGGTCCGGCGTACGGGCTCAGGCGTCCGAGGTCCGGCGCACGGGCTCAGGCGTCCTAGGTCCGGCGCACGGGCTCAGACGCACGGGCTCAGGCGTCCGCGAAGCGCTCCAGGGCGTCGACGACCAGGCGCCGGGTCTCGTCGCCGCCCAGATGCCCCGCCGCCTCCACCACGTGGAGCTCGGCGTCCGGCCAGGCCCGGGTCAGCTCCCAGGCGGTGGCGAGGGGCCCGCCCATGTCGAGCCGGCCGTGGATCAGCACGCCGGGGATGCCGGCGAGCCGGTGCGCGTCCCGGATCAGGGCGCCCTCCTCCAGGAAGGCGCCGTGCGCGAAGTAGTGCGAGCAGATCCGGACGAAGCCGAGCCGGGTGTCGTCGACGCGGTCGGTGTAAGGGGTCCCCATGCCCTCCATCGACAGGACGGCGTCCTCCCAGGCGCACCAGTCGGCCGCCGCGCGCTCCCGGACGGCCCGGTCGGGGTGGTTCATCCGGGCCGCGTAGGCCCCCACCAGGTCCTCCGCGTGGTCCACACCGGCCCGGAACCGCTCGTGCGCCTCGGGGAAGAAGCGGGCGACCCCCTCGTACAGCCAGGCCGTCTCGGAGCGTCGGGTGGTGGTGACGGCGGCGATGACGATCTCGCTCACCCGCTCCGGGTACGCCTCCGCGTACGCCAGGATCAGCGTCGAGCCCCATGAGCCGCCGTACAGCAGCCACCGGTCGATCCCCAGGTGAACCCGGAGCAGCTCCATGTCGGCCACCAGATGGGCCGTGGTGTTCACGGAGAGGTCGGCGGCCGGGTCGCTCGCGTGCGGGAGGGAGCGCCCGCAGCCGCGCTGGTCGAACTGGACGACCCGGTACTTCTCCGGGTCGAAGAGCCGGGGAGAGTTCCGGGAGGACCCGGAGCCCGGCCCGCCGTGCACGACGAGCGCGGGCTTGCCCCGCGGGTTCCCGTGGACCTCGTAGTGGACGCGGTTGCCGTCGCCGACGTCGAGCAGCCCGGTTTCGTACGGGGCCGGGGCCGGGGCCGGGGCCGGGGTCGGAGACGGGGACGGGGACGGGGACGGGGACGGGGACGGGGCTGGGGACGAGGGAGGGGGAGAGGGCTCGGATCGCATCCGCCCGACGCTACTCGGCGCCGGTGATCCGGTCCCCCGGGTTTTCGCACCAGCGCAGGACGGCGGGCCAGGGCCCGAAGCCGGTGTCGGGGTTGAGGTGGCCGCCGCCCGCGACGAGGTCGAGCCCGAGGCCGAGCGGGGTGCCGTAGTGCAGGTCGGCGCCCTCGGGGCAGTACGGGTCCCCGTCCCCGTACACGAGCCGGGCCGTCACGCCCTCCTCGGCGAGGTCGAGCCCGTCGGCGAAGCCGGCGATCTCCGGGACGGAGGCGGTGACGGCGGGGGAGGGCGGGGCGACGAGCAGCACCCGGTCGGCCGCGGGCCGACGCGCGCCCGCCCGCAGCCAGAGCAGCACGGACAGGCTGTGCGCGAGGACGACGAACTCGCCCTCGGCCGGCCGCTTCCCGTGCTCCTCCAGCGCCGCGATCCAGTCGTCGAGGACGGGCGCGTCCGGCTCGGGCAGCTGCGGGTAGCGCACCTCGTGCCCGCGTGCGCGCAGCTCCCCGGCGAGCCAGTGCTGCCAGTGGCCGACGGGCCGGTGGTTCTGGAACCCGTGGAGGATGAGGAAGGTCTTCGGCGCGGTGGTCATGAGGCGATCGTGAGCCGCGCCCGGATCCCGGGTCCAGAGGATTCCGAGGGCTGGACTCCCGGGGGCGGGGGCTTCCGGACGCCCGGCCTCCGGGAGACGCCGGACCTCCGGGGACGCCCGGCCTCCGGGAGACGCCCGGCCTCCCGGCTCCACCCGGACCTCCGGCCCGTCCGGTCTCCTGGAGACGCCCGGCCTTCTCGTACCGCCCCGCCCGCCCCGCCCGCCCGGCCTCCCGTCACGCCCGGAGGCCGAGCAGCTCCCGTACGCCCGCCTTGACCCGCTCCGCGGGAAGCGCCTGCTCCACCGCGAGGTGGTGCATCAGGTCCGGCGAGAAGGGGGCCAGGAGGAGGTGGGCGAGGAGGGTGGAGTCGGCGTCGGGCCGGAGCCGGGAGAGCAGCATCGCCACGTGCGTGTGCATGACCTGGTAGGCGCCACTGTGGTAGCGGGCGCGGGGCGCCGCGGAGTGCGCGGCGAGCAGGATGGGGCGCTGTTCGGCGACCCGGTCGACGAGCGCGTCGAGGAAGGCGTCGAGCCGTTCGTCGGCGGGGGCGCCGGGGCCGAGCGGCGGAGGCCCGCTCATGTACGCCTCCTGGAACTGCCGTTCGCGGTCGTCGAGGAGCGCCCACAGCAGCTGGGAGACGTCGCCGAAGCGGCGGTAGACGGTGCCGACGCCGATGCCGCTGGCGTGGGCGACCTGGTTCATGGTGACCGCGTCGGGACCCTTCTCGGCGACGATCCGGGCGGCGGCGTCGAGGATCCGGCGCCGGTTGCGGGCGGCGTCGGCGCGCTCGGAGACGGGAGCGGGGCCGCTGCCGGGGCCGGCGTTCGGCCCGGTGCCGGGTGCGGTCGGCAGCACGGTGAGCAGCCGCGCGGACCCGTCGTCGTCCGGCCCCGGGATGCCCGGTGTTCTCGTGCTCATCGGCCCGTTCCTGCCCTTCGTCGCGCCCCCGTCGTCGATGTCCCCGTCCTCCGAGCATACCTGCCCCCCTTGCAATCCGGATCGTTATCCGTTTAGCCTCGGACCAGTTAAACGGAAACCAATCCGCTTACCGGTCGTCGTGTGCGAGGAGCCCGTCATGTCCGTCAAGGTCGCCGTCGTCTACTACTCGTCCACCGGTGCCGTGCACCAGCTCGCCCAGGCCGTCGCCGAGGGCGCCGAGAAGGCCGGCGCCGAGGTCCGCCTGCGCCGGGTGCCCGAACTGGCCCCGGACGCCGCGATCGACGCCAACCCGGCCTGGCGCGCCCACGTGGACGCCACCGCGGGCGTCGGGCTCGCCACCCTCGACGACCTGGAGTGGGCGGACGCGTACGCGCTCGGCTCCCCGACCCGCTTCGGCAACGTGGCGGCCCAGCTCAAGCAGTTCGTCGACACCACCGGCGGCCTCTGGCAGCGCGGCGTCCTGGCGGACAAGCCCGCCACCGCCTTCACCAGCGCCCACAACCTCCACGGCGGCAACGAGTCCACGCTGCTCGCCCTCTACAACACCTTCCACCACTGGGGCTCGGTCATCGTCTCCCCCGGCTTCACCGACCCCGCCGTGTACGCGGCCGGCGGCAACCCCTACGGCACCGCCCACCCCGCCGCCAACGGCGCCCCCGCCGAGAACGTCCTGGCCGCCGCCCGCTACCAGGGCACCCGCCTCACCACGATCGCCAAGCGCCTGAAGGGCCTGGCGGTCGACTGACCCCCGCACCGCGAAGAGAGCGCGCCCCCGGCGGAAGGACCTTCCGC